>CAKTKM010000212.1 GCA_934569425.1 uncultured Oscillospiraceae bacterium | reverse complement strand
GGGCCGGAGAGCTGCATCTACATTTACAACCAGGGCAAGGACGATCATCCCATGATCTTCGCGCAGCTGACCAAGCGGGACGGCTCGTTCCTGGTGGGCCGCACCGACGGTGCTTTCTCCTGGGATGATCTGCGGGGCAGCACGGTCATCGGCGGCCGCAAGGGCGGTGTGCCGGAGATGACGTTGGAGTATGTGATGAAGCAGAACGGCGTCGTTCCGCAGGTGGACGCCGTGGTGGACACCTCCGTGCAGTTCAATATGATGGCCGGCGCCTTCACCGGCGGACAGGGGGACTATGTGACGCTGTTTGAGCCTACCGCCACCGAGGTGGAGCGGGCCGGACACGGCTACGTCCTGTGCTCCATCGGCGAGGAGTCCGGCGAGATCCCCTACACCGCCTATTTCGCCAGCCAGAGTTATATGGACGCCCATCCCGACGTGGTGCAGGGCTTCACCAACGCCATCGCCCGGGCACAGCGCTGGATCACGGAGCACACCGACCGGGAGGTAGCGGAGGCCATCTGCGGTCAGTTCCCCGATACCAGCCTTGACGTGCTGGAGGCCGTCACCGCCCGCCATCGCCAGATCGATGCGTGGAACGCCGTGCCCATGATGGAGCAGTCCGCGCTGGAGCGGCTGGAAGCGGTGATGACCGAGGCCGGCGAGCTGCAGAAGGCGGACTGGGTGGACTTCAGCCGTCTGGTGGATAACAGCTTCGCGGAAAAAGCCGCCGCCCAGCTGGGGTGAAAAAATAAGGGAGAACGCTTGCGTTCTCCCTTATTTTTTGGCTCTCTCCATCGCCTGCAGGCTCAATTCACCTGCCAGCTTGAACAGGGCGTCCTCCATGACTTTTTCTGCGGGAATACCGCCCGCCTGCTGCCCCACTTTCTCGTAAAACGCATAGAGAAACTCTTCCACATGCAAAACGGCTTCTTTCATTTTACTGCCTCTTTTCTGCTCGATTGATAACAAAACGATAACACATAGATTGTAGATAGTCAACGGGCATTTGGGTAAAATGTTAGCAAACTGATAGAGAGGTGTTATCGAGTGGCCACTGACCGCATTCAAACCGGTATCCGCTTCCCGGAGGAACTTTTGCGCAAAATCACCTATATTGCCCGCAAAAATCACCGTTCTCTGAATGCGCAGCTGGAGCATCTGGCGCAGCAGTGTGTGGACGAATATGAGCAGGCTCATGGCGAGATACACCTGCCAAGCGAAGAATAAAAAGACAAGAGGGTTCTGTCTTTGTATTTCTTGATATGACCGAGACACCAAATTTGAACGGGTGATGTTATGGCAAACTACTATACACCGTTTTCTCTGCGGGTATCCGAGGAACTGCTGGATAAGATGAAGCAGATCGCCGCCGCGCACAAGCGCTCCGCCAATAAGGAGATCGAGTTTGCGCTGGAGCAGTATGTGACTGTTTACGAAAAAGAACATGGCAGCATTTCACTGCCGGACGCAGACAAATAAAGAGAGCCGCCCTTCCGCTACTCCTGATAGGGGTACCTTGAAGCGTGTCCTCGGATTAGGCAGGCAGTGCAATTGTACTGTCTGCCT
>CAKTKM010000211.1 GCA_934569425.1 uncultured Oscillospiraceae bacterium | reverse complement strand
CCGGGGGTGTGCATGTTCGGGTGACCGGCAAGGCCGCCCATGCGGCGCAGCGTCGCCATCTCGGAGACAGGGAAGAAGCCCTTTTCCGCCAGATTGCGGTAGAGCATGGGGGCAGCGTGACCCTTCGAGAGCACGAGCCTGTCACGGTCGGGATTGTGCGCATCGTTTGCGTCGAGGTTCATGTGCTCTTGGTACAGATAAGTGAGTATCTCGCAGCAGGACAGCGAGCCGCCCGGGTGACCGGATTGGGCAGCGTGGATCGCAGTCAGAACATCGATCCTGAAGCGTCTGCAAAGCTCGTTGAGCTCGGCATAGCGCTCGTCAGATAAAGCCATGGTTTTGTTCCTCCGTAATAATTTTTTACTTCTATTAAATAATAAAACAAGCCCCGAACATTGTCAATAAAGTTAAGCTTACATATATTAACTTTTCTTTGTTTCGCCAAAGAAAAGTTACAAAAGAAACGCGACCAAAGGCGTTTAACCACCCTTTGGAATCCCGGTACGGGGTATCGGTGCACCGGCCGATTTGACTGCGGAGGTTTAATCCTCTGCGAATAGTCGTTATTGCGCTCGTTTAACGCTCTGCGTCAGTTAGGCAGGTGCGAAAAGGTTGTGCTGCACCGACAGGTCGATGGACAGGCAAAACTCTAGCTTGCGCCCACCGTTCGGGCTGGTGAAAAATTTGCGTACACCGATTAAGACAGGGGCAGCTCCAACTTGGTTTTGAGTGGCGGTTCGGGCTGGTGCAGGACAGACTAAACCGTGTGTGCGTTCGCTATTAAAAGAATAAAAGAGCTGCGCACAGGAGAAGCGCAGCTCTTTTATTCGAGATTGGTATCCTGGGATTGCGTCGGGTGAGGAGACCCGGCGCAGGGCTGCTATGCAGCCTAAACAAAATAGAGAGAGAAAGTAAAAAATGTTTTCAGGATGGCTTGTTATTTATCTGACGATTGAATAATAACACTTCTCTCCCCATTTGTAAATACCCTTTGTTGATTTTTTATCAATAATTTTGCGATTTGTCACTTTGCACAACTCCGCAACCTCTTTATTGTTGATTACGCACAAAATCAGTGCCGCACAGACAGGTTGGCGGTCGGGCTGGGGCAAAAACGATAAGCAGGAGCGTAAATGCGTATTAAAAAATCCGTGGGATTTGTTGCCGGCTCGTGTATAATATAGCAGAGGGCAGGGCGAGAGGAGGCGATGCTGTGAAACAGCCGGAGATAATTGAGCTGCTGCGCAGGCACGATGAGCGGGCCATGGAGGCTCTGCTGCTGCACTACGGGCCGCTGATGCGGTATGTCATTGCGCCCATTTTGCCCGATGCGCACGATCAGGCCGACTGCGTGTCGGAGGTCACGGTGCGTGTTTGGGAGAAGATAGACCAATTCGACCCCGGCCGTGGGAGCTGGAACGCTTGGCTCACGGCGGTCACACGATACACCGCATTAAACTACGCACGGAAAAACGCACACCACAGCGGGCTGGATGAAATTCCGCCCGACACGCCGTCGCCCGAGCCTACGCCCGAGGAGATAGTGCTTCAAAAGGAGCGTCAGGCGGCGCTTCACAGCGCCTTGGAAAAGCTTTCGCCGAAGGACAGAACGCTGTTTTACCGCAAGTACTACTACTTAC
>CAKTKM010000210.1 GCA_934569425.1 uncultured Oscillospiraceae bacterium | reverse complement strand
GCGTATCAACTGGTTCAAGGACGAGAACAATCTTATCTACATCAACGGCGCGACCCAGCTGGCGGAGCTGGAGAAAACGCTGCACTTCCCCGGCCTGGAGGAGGCGGCCAACGAGCTGCGGCAGCATCCCACGGCGGAGGGCTTTACCATCAAGGGGCCCAAGCGCACCAGCGGGCGGCTGTTCGTGCCGGATCTGGCTTTCGGAGAGCATATCGAAATGGGAGAGAATATCTTCTTCTATATGGGGGAGATGCAGGAGTGCTATGTGATCTACTGGCCGGACGCGCCGGTGGCGCAATAGAGAGACAACAGACAAAGGGACAGCTTGGCTGTCCCTTTTCCTGTAAAAAAACCACACCCGCCGCAATAGGCGCGGCGGGTGCGGTTTGAGGGGGAGGGTGACCCTCCTATGGAAAAGATAAGGGATCTGTCCGATCAGTTCTGCAGGCGGTTTTCTTTGCTCCAGCTGAGAATGTCCAGCCGGGGATACCGCCGGCGCAGCGGCTCCAGCTGACCGTCGCTGTCGCCCATCAAAGCGATGCGGTCGATCGCCGCCGCGTCCGCGCCGGGCATAAGCTCCTTACTGTCTGTGCCGCAGGCGGCGCAGCGGTACAGCCCGCTGTTCTTATCGTATACAACCTCACTGCTGCCGCATACGGCGCAGCGGTTCATCTTTGCGATCAATGCCATATCTGTTGTCCTCCTTCGTTGTGTTGCACTTAGTATAGCACAGGAAGAAATATTTGTAAAACGCATGTTTGCTATTGATTACATGAGTGTTGCTCATGTATAATGAGAGAGAAAACAAATCGTGAGGTGACCCGATGAGCATATCCAAATATCAGGTGTTCCTGAAGGTGGTGTCCTGCGGCACCTTTACCAAAGCGGCGGAGGCGCTGAGCTTTACCCAATCCGGCATCAGCCATGCCATCACATCGCTGGAGAACGAGCTGGGCATCACGCTGCTCAGCCGCAACCGGGGCGGCGTGGTGCTGACGGCGGATGGCCGCGCCGTGCTGCCGAAGATCGAGAAGCTTTGCGCCGCCCACCACGCCCTGATACAAACGGTGGAGGGACTGAAGGATATGGACAGCGGACTGGTAAAGATCGCAACCTTTTCCAGCGTGTCGGCCCAGTGGCTGCCCCGCATCCTGAAAAGCTTCGGCAAGCTGTATCCCAATATTGAGTTCGAGGTGGTTACCGCCGACTTTTATGACCGGATCGAGAACTGGATCTTTACCGGCGCGGTGGACT
This sequence comes from uncultured Oscillospiraceae bacterium, assembly GCA_934569425.1. Lineage (GTDB taxonomy): Bacteria > Bacillota > Clostridia > Oscillospirales > Oscillospiraceae > Vescimonas. The sequence goes on along the minus strand of CAKTKM010000210.1, from coordinate 408 downwards.
GCGGTTTTCTGCGGCTGCCGTCCGTCAAGCATTTGCAGACCTATGCGCTGCACCGGGAGGAACTGCAGGTCATCGTTCCCTGCGACCATCCCTGCGCGGGCAGTGGGCTGTTCCCCATGGAGCGGCTGGCGTCGGAACCGTTTATCCGGCTGGAGGAGGGCGACGACTATGAGATCACGGCGGCCTTTGATGAAATGGGGATCCGTCCCAATGTAAAATATGTGGCGCGGGAGGATCGGACGATCCTGTCCATGGTGTCGGAGGGACTGGGCATCAGCCTGCTGCCGGAGCTGATGACGCGCCACAGCCCCTATCCCATTGCCGCCTGCCGCCCGCCTATGACCTTCCACCGCACCATCGGCATCGGCGTAAAGGACGAAAAAGCGCTGTCCAATTCTACGAGGCTTT
>CAKTKM010000209.1 GCA_934569425.1 uncultured Oscillospiraceae bacterium | reverse complement strand
AGCGGCGACTGGATTCGAACCGGTGACACTGCGGGTATGAACCGCATGCTCTAGCCAACTGAGCTACGCCGCCATGTTCTCGACAGGCACGAATTACTATAGCATATGCTGTTGGGATTTGTCAACCGTTTTTTGAAAATTTTTGATACGAAACGGCTTCTTCTTGCCCTTCGCCTTTTTCTATGATACGCTTTGCATACAAGGGGCGGCGCCCCACGATAAATAAGGAGGGTCTCTATGAAACGATGGTGTTTGGCTTTTCTTCTTTCTTCCCTGCTGCTTCTGGCCGGATGTGCCGGTTCCGGCTCCGACGCTGCGGGCGGCGACGCCGTTCCCGCTGCGGCGCCCCAAGTGTTGACCGAGGGCGCGGAGGCTTTGACGAATGAACAGCTGGAGCAGGCGCGGGAGGCATTTGCCTCGGATCACTATGACGCGGCGACCGGAACGATCTCCTCCACGGAGATCAGCTGTTTCTTCACCTCCTGTTATGATCGTGCGGAGGATCTGTCGCTGGCGGAATTTCTGCGGTACTATCCCAACAGGGAGACCATGCGCTCGGATGATGTTGGCGATCAGGCGCAATTCGAGGCGCTGATGAAGCTGGAGGGTTTTCCCTTTCAGGCCGAGGGGGACTTTGTGCCATCGCTGGCCACCATTCCCTCGCCCACCCATCGCTATCCCCGCGCCGCAGTAGATGCCACACTGCAAGCCTATGCGGGCATCACCACCGCCGGCCTGACCAACACAGAGGGCGTACTGTATCTGCCGGAATATGACGCCTACTACAACTTTACAAGTGACTGGGGTCCCGGCATGTTTCAGCCCGACGGCGGTGAGAAGCTTGGCGGCACCGTGCGTTTCTGGCAGCAGGCAGGCGAAGGCTCCTATATGGTGCTGACGCTGGAAAATACGGACGACGCATGGCTGATCCGTTCTTTCCGAACGGAGACGATAAAATGAGCAAAAAAGCTGCCCGTGTTTCCACGGGCAGTTTTTGTTTATTCAGTACTTTTTGCGGTGCGTTATCAATACATTCCGCCCATGTCGCCCATACCGGGAGCCGCGGCGGGAGCAGGAGGCTCCGGCTTGTCGGCCACCAGAGATTCGGTGGTCAGCACCATGCCGGATACGCTTGCGGCGTTCTCCAAAGCGCTGCGGGTCACCTTGGCGGGATCCACGATGCCGCTGGCGATCATGTCGCAGTACACTTCCTTGTAGGCGTCGAAGCCGTAGCCGGTCTTGCGGCTGCCGCGCACCTTCTCCAGCACCACGCTGCCGTCGATACCGGCGTTGGCCGCGATCTGGCGGATGGGCTCCTCCAGTGCCTTGGCCACCATCTGCACGCCCACCTTTTCGTCGCCCTCGGTGTTCTTCAGCAGGGCGGTAACGGCGGGGATCACATTGACGAAAATGGTGCCGCCGCCAGCCACGATGCCTTCCTCAACGGCGGCCTTCGTCGCGTTCAGGGCATCCTCAATGCGCAGCTTCTTCTCCTTCATCTCGGTCTCGGTGGCAGCGCCTACCTTGATGACCGCCACACCGCCGGCCAGCTTGGCCAGACGCTCCTGCAGCTTCTCCTTGTCATACTCGCTGCTGGTGACACCGATCTGGGCGCGGATCTGAGAAACACGATCCTTGATGGCCTGTGCATCGCCCATACCG
>CAKTKM010000208.1 GCA_934569425.1 uncultured Oscillospiraceae bacterium | reverse complement strand
GCCCAGCGCGTCCTCATCCAGGAAGCCCAGCTCCTTGCACAGCACGCCGAAGATCAGGCACCACACCAGCTTGTTGATGGCGTCGTGGAACAGGCTGGACACCCACACGGACAGCAGAGCCACCAGAATGACCTTGGCGATGATGGCGTTGGGGGTGTTGTACTTGTCGGGCAGCGCGGGGATCAGCTTCTTGCGGCCCGCGGCGGCAGCCTGCACAGCACCGGCGGCGGTATCCACCGGCAGCTCACCGGCATCGATCTTCGCCTTGATGCGCTTGGCCTCGCTCTTGAGGCACAGGGAGGCCACGGGGTAGCCCACGAAGCCCTGGGCGCACATGACCAGCGTGGCGAACACCGCCAGATCGGGGAGGTTGGCCTTGTTGGCCATATCCTGCATGGTCAGCGTGGCCACCACGCCGCCGGACAGGATGGGCGCACCCACCAGCGCGAAGCCCCGGTCAATGACCAGCTGGCCGATGAAGAACACGGCGGCGGAGATGGCGATGCACGCCACCGCCGAGATGATGACGGTGCGCCACTGGGCGCCGAAGTCGCGGAGCCGGATGGTGGTGCCCAGGTGCACCAGCAGCATGGTCACCAGCAGGCCGGCCATGCTCAGCAGCGTGGAGTCGGCAAACATGGTGGTGGGGAACACACCCGTCCAGAAGCCGGCCAGGAACACCACGGATGCCACCAGCAGCATGGATACAATGGCTTTTGTTTTGGCGGAGATCATGTCTCCGACGGCGAACACCACGAAGATGACCGCAGCAGCTAAGATCGCATTCATTTTGATTTTCTCCTTTTCCTTTTTGGTTTGTGATTTCCATTTTCTGTAAGTTCTGCCAATAAAGAAAGCGGCCCCGTCTGAACGACGAAGCCGCTGGTCGACTCTTGTGAGGAAGTCGGATCGCGCATGTCATGTCAGCCGGTATCGGGAATCGCCGCAAAAATAGGCGTACCAAAAGAAGCCCCAAAAGTAGGAGCTGTTACCGGCATAATAGGAGACGGCGGCATGGCTCTGTGCCATGTCGTTGTGGATCATATCCTGACGCATCATGTGACGGGCCATAGTTGTCTCCTTTCCGCCGGCATCGGGCCGGCTTGTCTTTGATGATGCTGATTTTAGAACTTTAAAACACGAAAGTCAACAGGGAACTGCCACAACATTTACCCAGTTCCGCGCTCTGTTTTTTGTCCATCCTGCACATAGACGCCCCGCCTTTCCTCCCGTATAATAAAATGCAGTGTGGATAAGAGCCGCGCGAGAAGGAGAAGCGTATGATCGTCAAGCAGACCAGCTGTATCTGTTGTCTGTCCGCCGTCTGTGCGGGCACGGTCTGCTGCGCCCAAAGGGGTCATACGTTTTCTGCCGAATAACGCGGAGCTTTCCGCGATCATTCCGTATTCTTTGGAAACGGCGGGAGATGTGTGACATCTCCCGCCGTTTTTATGTTGTCAGGAGGAGCAAAAGCATGACAAATACCACTGAGATCGCGCGGGCCATGGCGGCCACCATGGAGCACGCGACCATCCCCATGTACGGGAAAAAGCTGCGCCTGCCGGACCGCAGCGCCATCATCGCCCTGATCAAGGAGCTGCGGCGGCTGTTCTTCCCCGCCTATTTCGGGGACCCGCAGCTGATGGCCCTGCCGGCGGAGAACTA
>CAKTKM010000207.1 GCA_934569425.1 uncultured Oscillospiraceae bacterium | reverse complement strand
GGACTGGGCGCTGCGGGCGCTGCGGCGGTCGAGACTGCGGCCGGTGCTGGCGGTGCGCAGCGGCAATGTGACCCCGGGACTGCTGAAGCGGAAATTCGGCGTGGACTGCAAGCCGGTGTACCCCAATGTGTCGGCACGGCTGGCGCTCTCCGACGCGATGGAGCAGCGGGGCGACACGCCAAACGCCGTGATCTACCGGGAGGGGCTGATGCCGCTGGTGGAGACGGTGATCGGCTCCCGGCGGCTGCGAAGCGCCGTCCGAACGGGAACGGTGCTGTGCTATGTGGGCGCGGCGGTAGGGCTGCTGCTGACCTACTATCTTACCTCGGTGGGCAGCTTCGGGACGCTGCTGCCGCTGTATATGCTGGGATTTCTGGCGCTGTGGCTGCTGCCGACGCTGCTGTTGAGCGGACTGGTGAAGCATTACTGACCGGCAGCGGATAAATGCAAATAGACGGAAAAGGGACGGGCAATTCTGCCCGTCCCTTTTAAGACAGCACCGTACAATGAAAGCGCTCTTGTTCCATGATGCGGTATTGCCTTAAGAATGGGCGACCTGAACAGAAAAAGGAATCCTGTGTTGTGGAAGTTGACGAAATCCGCTGCGGACAGCGGGAATTTTCAGAGAAATATCAAAAATAATGGTTGTCAGACTTGCAAAAGTGAGCTATAATCGTCATGTTGAGCGTATTGCGCGCGGCAGCGCCCGTGCGCTGGATCAAAATGAAGGGAGACACAACCATTATGACTGCAAACGACATCCGCAATATCGCCCTGCTGGGCCATGGCGGCTCCGGCAAGACCTCTCTGGTGGAGCAGATGCTCCTTATGACCAAGGGGATCGACCGTCTGGGCAAGACTGCCGACGGCAACACCACCTGCGACTACGACGCCGAGGAGATCAAGCGCCAGATCTCTATCTCTCTGGCCTTCGCTCCTGTGATGTATAAGGGAAAGAAGATCAACGTGATGGATGCCCCCGGCAACTTTGACTTCGCCGGTGAAGCGGTGTGCGCCATCCGCGCTGCCGAGTGCTCCATCGTGGTGGGCAACGCCAAGGATGGCCTGTCCGTGGGTATGGAGCGTACATGGAAGATGCTGGGCAAGAAGCCCCGTATGATGTTCATCAACCGCGTGGAGGAGGCCAACGCCGATTACGCGTCCTGCGTGGAGGCCATTAAGGCCAAGTTCGGCACCGCTATCGCCCCCATCGTGGCCACCAAGGCTGACGCCAACAAGGCCGTCACCGTGATCGTGGACCTGCTGCACAACAAGGCCTATGACGCCAAGGGTGAGTGCGCGATTCCCGCCGACATGGCCGACGAGGTGGAGGCGCTGCGCTCCGAGCTGATGGAGGCCGCCGCCGGCGCCGATGAGGAGCTGATGGAGAAGTTCTTCGAGACCATGGAGCTGTCCGCCGAGGATATGGCAAAGGGTCTGAAGATCGGTGTCCGCGAGGGTACCGTCTGCCCCGTGCTGTGCGGCAGCGCCATGACCGGTATGGGCGTTGACATGCTGATGCAGACCATCGTGGATCTGGTTCCCGTGGCTACCGATATGCCCGCCGAGGCTGCCGAGGATGATGACGGCAACGCCATCGAGGTGGCCTATGATCCCAATGGCGCCACCGCTGCTTTTGTGTTCAAGACCATTTCCGACCAGTACGGCAAGTACTCCATGATCAAGGTCATCCGCGGCAAGGTCACCGGCGATAT
>CAKTKM010000206.1 GCA_934569425.1 uncultured Oscillospiraceae bacterium | reverse complement strand
GAACAGCACGCTGGACGATCAGGTGCTGCTGAAGCGGGACGGTCTGCCCACTTATAATTTCGCCAATGTGATCGACGATCACCTGATGGGCATTACCCATGTGGTTCGCGGCAGCGAGTACCTCTCCTCCGCCCCCAAATACGATCTGCTGTATCACGCCTTTGGGTGGGAGGTTCCCACCTACGTCCATTGCTCCCCGGTCATGCGTGACGCCCAGAACAAGATGTCCAAGCGTCATGGCGACCCCAGCTATGAGGATCTGAAGGCGCAGGGGTATCTGACCGAGGCGATTTTGAACTATGTGGCATTACTGGGATGGTCGCCCAAGGGCGAGTATGCCGAACAGGAGATCTTTTCTCTGGAGGAACTGACGAAGGTGTTTGACATGACCGGCATCTCCAAGTCTCCCGCGATTTTTGATCTTGCGAAGCTGGATCATTTCAACGCCGTTTACCTGCGCGCCATGGATCCCGCCGCTTTTGCCAAAGTGGCGGAGCCCTATATCCGTCAAAGCGTTCATGGCGGCTATGACATTGTTGCCATCGCAGGCCTTTTGCAGGCACGCTGTGAAAAGCTGACGGAGATCCCGGAGAAAGTGGATTTCTTCGACACCTGCCCGGAGTACGGCATTGACTTCTTCACCAACAAGAAATCCAAGACCGATCCTCAGGTCTGCAAGGCCATGCTGGAAGCCGCCATCCCCATGCTGGAAAGTCTGTCCGATTGGACGATTGACGCCATCCATGACGGTCTCATTGCGCTGGCGGAGCAGTTGGGCGTCAAGAACGCTACTCTGATGTGGCCGGTGCGCATTGCCGCTGCCGGCAAGCTAGTGACGCCCGGCGGCGCCGTGGAGATCTGCCAGATCTTGGGCCGCGATGAGACGCTGCGCCGTCTGAAGGCCGGTCTTGCCAAGCTGGGGTAAGCGATGAACTGGCTGAAGCAGCAACACCGCGCCCTGTGGCGCTTTTACCGGGAGGAGCTGGGCGAAGTCCTGCTGATCACTGCCGCCGCCTTTCTCATCATCTGTCTCATGTCCTTCGCTCTGGGGCTGTTCAACCGAAATATTCCCACATTTGTGGTGAATTATTTTCAGCAGATGCTGGAGAGCAATGAGATCATTACGGATGACGGCATTGACTTGGCGACGCTCTTTGCCAATAATCTGCGCGCCTGCGGTGTCAGCATCCTGTACGGCTTCCTTCCCTTCCTCTATCTTACGGCGCTGGCGATGGGTACCAACGCTTTGATCTTAGGTATATTTGCCGCCTATTTTGTCAACAACGGCACATCTCTCGCCGCCTATTTCGCGGGTATACTCCCCCATGGTGTGTTCGAGCTGTCGGCGCTGCTGTTGGCCTTTGCGTGCGGCTTTCTGCTGTGCAGACGCATAACACAGTATATCCGCAAAAACACAAAGGGCGTGATGAAGCCGTTGATGCTGAATATTCTGCGGGTTTTCCTTCTGCATATTCTGCCGCTGCTGGCGGCAGCCGCCGTGGTGGAGGTCTATGTGACCCCCCGTGTTATGGCGCTCTTCCTGTAATAACTGTCCGCGCGTCGCGCGGTGAAAGGAGTATCATCCAATGAACGAACATGTGACACAGATCCCCAACATCTTCGGCAGCATGGTTTTTACCGAGGAAAAAATGCGACAGCGTCTCAGCGCTGACGTCTATCAGGCGTGGCAGCAATGTCAGGCACAGGGGAAGTCGCTGGATCGTTC
>CAKTKM010000205.1 GCA_934569425.1 uncultured Oscillospiraceae bacterium | reverse complement strand
ATCGAGCAGGCGGAGATCCTCGCCATTGTGGATCATCACCGTCTGGCGGACATTCAGACCCGGCAGCCCATCAACGTGCGCAACGAGCCGGTGGGCAGCACCAACACCATTATCACCTCCATGTATCAGGAGCACGGCGTGATGCCCTCGCCCCATATGGCGGGACTGATGGCGGCGGCCATCCTGTCGGACACGGTCATGTTCAAGTCGCCCACCTGCACCAAACGGGATATTGCCATGGCGGAGCGGCTGGCCCGTATGGCACGGGTGTCGCTGGACGATCTGGGGCGCGACCTGTTCGCCGCGGGAGCGGTGGACGGCAAATCGGCGGAGGAGCTGTTGCGGAGCGACTTTAAGGAGTTCCACATCGCTGAGCAGAATCTGGGCGTGGGGCAGATAACGTGCATTGATTCCGAACGCCTGATGGAGCGGAAGGAGGATCTTCTGAAGGCCATGGAGGCCATGAAGCGGGAACACAGCTACGACATGGTGATCCTGATGCTGACGGATGTTTTGCAGGAGGGGACGCAGCTGCTGTTTGTCGGCAGTGACGATGCCATCCGCAATGCCTTTGCCGTGGAGCCGAAGGACAACACGGTGTTTCTGTCGGGCGTCATGTCTCGAAAGAAGCAGGTCATTCCCATGCTGACGACATTGTGGGGCTGAAAAGAAAATACAAAGCGTCACGCGGCAGCCGCCGCGTGACGCTTTGTGCTTGTGGAGAAATGGGAGGAAATACGGTGAGGCGCCTGCGGCGGTAAGGAAGAAAAAAGAGTGAGCATCCTCGGGATGCTCACTCTTTTACACGGGGATAGGGGCTTTTTCGTCGGTCAGACCCGCCAGATAGTCCATGCTGGTGTTCAGCGCCAGCGCCACACGGCGGCACTGCTCGAAGCTGAGATAGCGCTCGCCCCGTTCGATCTTGGAATAGGCGCTCTGGTCGATGCCGGTCAGCGTCTGCATTTTGATTTGGGTAAAGCCCCGCTCTTTGCGGAGGGCCTGCAATCTGTTCATAATTATCACCATGATAATTATTTCTCTTCGTCTTCCGGCTTGTCCTCGGACTTGCCGCTTTCCGGCTTTTCCTCCTCCGGCTTTTCGTCAAAGTCCGGCATGGGGATGGGCTGAGAGATGATGTTGATGTGCTTGGCGGGCGCCTCGATGGTTTCGGGGACACTGGGGCGGAAGAGCTTCTGTTCCGGCTCCTTTGTGGCGCCGTAGTTGTCCACGGTCTCCGGGTCGCGGCCTTCGATAATGGCCATCATCTCCTGACCGGTGATGGTCTCCTTTTTCAGCAGGTACGCGGCGATCTTGTCCAGCAGCTCACGGTTGGCCTCAAGGATCTCCTTGGCCTCCTGATGGCACTGACGGATGATCTTGATGGTCTCCCGGTCGGCGGCGGCGTAGGTCTCCTGTGCGCAGGACATGGAATAGCCGCCGTCCAGATACTGGCTTTGAACGGTACCCAGCGCCATCATGTCGAATTCATCGCACATGCCGAAGCGTGCCACCAGATTGCGCGCCATTTCCGTGGCACGCTCGATGTCGTTGGCGGCGCCGGAGGTCATGGTATGGCATACCACCTCTTCACTGGAGCGGCCGGCCAGCAGCGTGCGGATCTCCGCCAGAATGTCCTCTTTGGACATCAGGAACTTCTCCTCCTCCGGCAGGTGGAGGGTGTAGCCCAGGGCTCCCTGCGTATGGGGGACACGGGTGATCTTACTGACGGGCTGGGCGTTTTTCTGCTTGGCGGCCCCAAGGGCCTGACCTACCTCG
>CAKTKM010000204.1 GCA_934569425.1 uncultured Oscillospiraceae bacterium | reverse complement strand
CCGGAGGACGTACCGCCGACGACGCATGGGCATACTATCAGAAAAACAGGAAGAGCACCTCTTCCGAACTCCCTGCGTCCGGCACAGGGACACAGACCGATGGCAGCGGCTCCGGCGATGACTGGATCACAGTGGAATACGGCGGCGTAACGTTTTCCGGCAAGAAGGACAAGGTGGACGCCAACATCGCGGCCTACAAGGCAAAGCGGGAAAAAGCGGCCAATATCGACTGGGCCGCCGTGGCTGACGCGGGGAACACCTATGCGGAGAGTCTGGGACTCATGGTGTGCGCCGACGGGGCGGAGATACTGGGCTACGCGCCGCCCTCGGACTTTGAGGCCGACAGCTATCTTTTCAAGTATGAGCTGACCCAGGAGAATGCCGTTAACATCATGAAAAGCATGGTCAACAGCGTGAAAAAGAGCGCCGAGGCAAACATGAAGCGCGAGGAGGAGAACATTGCGCCCTACCTTGCCCTGTACGGGGAGGACTGTAGGGGGAAGAGTCTGGAGCAGTGGGTCGCCGCCGGCTATGACGCTGCGACATATCCCGGATATTTTCCGGCAAGAGCCCGCACCCTGAGCGATTTTCCCATCTGGTGTACGGTGGAGGTCCAGCCGAACGGCAACCACTGGCTGTATACCTACCGGTGAGGCCTTTTTCCCGCCGCGCCTCACCCGGCAATGGGATTATCGGGCGGGAACGGGACGATACAGCACGGAGGACGAACGAATGCAATACAAGACCTACCTTTTTGATATGGACGGCACGCTGCTGGACACGCTGGACGATCTGACCGCCGCCGTCAACCATACTCTGCGGCAATACGGCTATCCCACCCGTGACCGGGAGACGGTGCGGCAGGGACTTGGCAGCGGCGCGGTGAGGCTGATGGCCGCCATGCTGCCCCGGGGGGAAGACACACCGGACTTTCCCGCCATCATGCGGGATTACAAGGCGTGGTATCAGGCGCACACCTGTGTGCAGACCCATCCCTACGCCGGTGTGCCGGAGCTGCTGGAGCGCCTGCGGCAGGCGGGCTGTCAGGTGGCCATTGTCTCCAATAAGCCCCATGCCGCCGCCTGTGCGCTGGCGGAGAGATTCTTCCCCGGCGTTCCTACATTCGGTGAAAGTCCCGATACTCCCCGTAAGCCCGCCCCGGATATGGTGTACCGTGCGCTGACGGCGCTGAACGCGGAGGTGTCCTCCGCCGTTTATGTGGGCGACAGCGAGGTGGACGTCCAGACCGCCCGCGGCGCGGGGCTGCCCCTTATCGCTGTCAGCTGGGGGTTCCGTGGCCGGGAGGCGCTGGCTGCCGCCGGCGCGGAGACCATCGTGGACGCGGCGGAGGAGATCGGCTGAAAAAGCGCGGAGATCCATGATTTTTCCGTTGACAAGGGGCAGAAACGGCGCTATAATACGGTAATCAAAAGCGATGACGGAGAAGAAGCCGCCTGTCAACGGCCAAAGAGAGGGATGCCCCGGCTGAAAGCATCCCGCCCACGGCACGGCCTGTACCACTCCCGAGCCGCCTGCGAGGAGCAGGACGGGAATTGCCCGTTACAGCGATCACGAGCGATGCCCCGAAGGGGCATAAGCAGGGTGGAACCGTGGAGTAATGATACGATTACCTCACCCCTGAACACATCAGGGGTGAGGATTTTTTATCCCGCCCCGAATACAAGGAGGATATTCCCATGAGCGAAGAAAACATCTATACCTTTGAAAACGAGCAGTACCGCAAGACCTACTGGCACACCTGCTCTCACATTCTGGCACAGGC
>CAKTKM010000203.1 GCA_934569425.1 uncultured Oscillospiraceae bacterium | reverse complement strand
CGTGATGCGGAACGCCGTTTTCTTCACCGTCTCTGCCACGACGTCAAACGGTTGCCCCGTGACGGCCTTGAGCGCGTGATGCACGACGCCGGGACCGGACACGCCGACGTTTATGACCTTCTCCGGCTCTCCGACTCCGTGGAACGCGCCCGCCATGAAGGGGTTATCCTCCACGGCGTTGCAGAACACGACGAGCTTCGCACAGCCGAAGCCGCCGTGCGCGGCGGTCAGCTCCGCTGTGCGCTTGATGGTCTGTCCCATGAGTGCGACCGCATCCATGTTTATCCCGGCCTTGGTAGAGCCGACGTTCACTGACGAACAGACAAGCTCCGTCGTCGCCAGCGCTTCAGGTATGGCGGCTATGAGCTTTCTGTCCGCCTCGGTCATACCCTTCTGCACCAGCGCCGAGAAGCCGCCGATGAAGTTCACGCCCGTGGTCTTTGCGGCAGCGTCGAGCGCGGCGGCGAAGGGGACGTAATCCTCCGTCTCCGACGCGGCGGCGACAAGCGCCATCGGCGTCACGGAGATGCGCTTATTGACTATCGGAATGCCGAACTCCCGCTCTATCTCCTCGCCTGTTGTGACAAGCTTTTCGGCGCAGCGCGTGATCTTGTCGTATATCTTCCGGCAGGCGGCCTTCGGGTCGGGATCGGCGCAGGACAGCAGCGATATCCCCATCGTTATGGTGCGGATATCGAGATGCTGCTGGTCTATCATGTTTATGGTTTCAAGAATGTCATTGCGATTCAGCACGGCGCACCTCTCAGATCCTGTGCATGGCGTTGAAGATGTCCTCGCGCTGGATGCGGATGGAGAGATTCTGCTCCGTTCCGGCGCGCTCGAGCTGATCCGCCAGCTCCGAGAACGACACCTCGCAGGCCGAGACGTCCACGAGCATTATCATCGTGAAATACTCCTGCATGATCGTCTGGCTGATGTCCAGAATGTTGACGTTGTGGCTCGCCATCAGCGCGCAGACCGACGCGATTATTCCGACTCTGTCCTTGCCTATCACGGTAACTATTGCTTTCATATGTAATTCTCCTTAATAATTTCAAATTCCAATTCTGCGCTCTCCGTCTGCGGAGTGGAAACCACGAGCCGCGCCATGCCCGCTCTGCCGGTACTTCGTATATAAGTCCCGCACATACCGCCCTCGGCAGTGACCGTCTCGGGGCCGACAAGCTCCGCGTCCCCGCTGAGCTTCAGCGTCACGGGGAGCTGGGCGTAGCTTGCCGTGTTCCCCTGCTCGTCGGCAATTCTTATGCGCACCGCCGCCGCGTCCCAGCTCTGCCGTTCGGTCAGGTGCAGGGCGCTTGGCGTGGCCTCCAGATGCAGCCGCTTGCCCGGAGTGCAGGTGTGCTCGCAGGTCTTCGCGCCGTCCTTCCAGCCCTCGAAGCGCCACTGCGTCGCCGCGCCGCCCCAGTTGCCGACGTATTTGCCGTACAGCGCCACGCCGTCGTCAAAGCTGAGCTTATATCTCAGCATACAGGCGAGCATACGCAGTTTGTCCGCCAACGGCATATTCGCAAGGCCGTACTTTCCCGCCGAGACAAGGCACTTATGCAGCATACGCTCCTTCGCGCCGGTGAAGCCCTCCTTCGACTCCAGAAGCTCGCCGATGGTGTCATCGATGAGCACGGGGCCGTGCGGCAGACCGCTCCAGCCCTTGGCGGCAAAGCTTGCGACATAGTCTCCGTTTTTATACAGCCGCACCTCGTCAGCGTTCGTAAAGGCGTATATCGCGCCGGGCTGACCAGCGGGGTAATCGCCGATATCCATCGTGCTGCCCAGTTCCAGCACCGGCCGCGCGTCGCCCT
>CAKTKM010000202.1 GCA_934569425.1 uncultured Oscillospiraceae bacterium | reverse complement strand
GAGGACATCTCGCTGATCTGGACGCCGGACTCCTTCAGGAAGCCGCCGTCGATGCTGATCTCGCCGAACTCGTTTTCAATGAGCACCAGCTTTTCGCCCTGAAAGGCCTCGGCCAGCAGCTTCTTGATGAGCGTGGTCTTGCCGGCGCCCAGGAAACCGGATACGATGTCGATTTTTGTCATAGTAAAACCTTCTTTTCTCTGCCGCGTGCGGCGGCACATATTCTTTCTCTCATATCATATCCCATTTTTCCGAAAAAGCAAGTGGGCGCAGGGAAAAACTGTCTCCCCGCGCCCATCTGCCGTTACCAGCTGGTGTTTTCGCCGTCGTTGAGGAACCCGTCGCTGTCATGGACATAGCCGTTTTCCAGCATCTGACGGAAGGTGGCAGTGCTCTCCGCGCCCCGGCGCAGGGTGCTGCGGCCCATGCGGGCGTTGTCCTGCGTGTCGCCGGGCAGGGCGTCGCTGCCGGTGCCCTGGGTGTTCTCCTGAGAGCCGGCGGCGCCGCCTACACTGGCGCCGGGCTGCGTGGGCGTGTCGGTGCCGTTCTGCCAGCTGCCGCCGGTGCCGTTGTCCTGCTGGGCGTTCTGGCTCTGGTTGGTGTCGGGCCGGGTCTGGCCGGCGGTGCCGCCCGCGTCGTTCCGGTTTTTATCGCCGCAGGCTGTCAGCATCACAGCCAGTGCCAGCACGGCCAGGATCATAAAAAATTGCTTCATGCCGAAGTGGCCTCCTTTTGCTCATTGTGCGCGTTGCGCCGCAGTTAGTATCCGCCTGCGGCGGCGTTCATAGCCGTGCAGAATGCTGGCGAAACTTGCATTTTCTGGCTTTGCCGCAGGGAACGTTGCTTTTTGCGGCTGTGTATGCTACAATAAACATTCAAAGATCGGCACAGGCTATAACAAACCGTATTTTCCCGGGCGGATATCACCGCCCGTAAAGCTTTCAGGAGGTCAGACCATGCAAAAACTGGAAAAACAGTATCACATCCACTGCGTGGAGGGCGACGTGGGCCGCTATGTGATCCTGCCCGGCGATCCGGGCCGCTGCGAGAAAATCGCCGCGCTGTTTGACGATGCGCATTTCGTGTCCAGCAACCGGGAGTACACCGTCTACACCGGCACGCTGCTGGGGGAGAAGGTCTCCGTTTGCTCCACCGGTATCGGCGGGCCCTCCGCATCCATTGCCATGGAGGAACTGCACAACATCGGCGCGGACACGTTTATCCGCGTGGGCACCTGCGGCGGCATTGATCTGGATGTCCGCAGCGGCGATGTGGTGGTGGCCACCGGCGCCATCCGCTTTGAGCACACCAGCCGGGAGTATGCCCCCATCGAGTACCCGGCGGTGGCCGACTTCGAGGTGACCACCGCGCTGGTGCAGGCGTCCCGGGCGCTGGGCAAGCGGACGCAGGTGGGCGTCGTCCAGTGCAAGGACGCCTTCTACGGCCAGCACAGCCCGGCGAAAATGCCGGTCTCCTATGAGCTGCTGAACAAGTGGGAGGCGTGGAAGCGTCTGCACGTCAAGGCCAGCGAGATGGAGTCCGCCGCGCTGTTCGTGGTGGCGGACGCACTGGCCTGCCGGTGCGGCTCCTGTTTCCATGTGGTGTGGAACCAGGAGCGGGAGGCCGCCGGGCTGGATCAGGATATGAGCGAGGACACCACCTCCGCCGTGCAGGTGGGCGTGGAGGCCCTGAAGCTGCTGATCCGGGCGGACCGTGAGAAAGCGGCGCAGGCATAAGCAAAAAAACAGCCGCGGGGCTATAGCTGGGTGTACGTAAGACAGTATTGCGCTAAGATTGACGAAGCGGCACGAAACCGCATGGAGCTGATCGTGCG
>CAKTKM010000201.1 GCA_934569425.1 uncultured Oscillospiraceae bacterium | reverse complement strand
GATCTGGATAAACGCGCCGCGTTTACAGGCTCTTCTCGTAGGACTCGATCATCTTCTTGACCATCTGGCCGCCGACGCTGCCGGCCTCGCGGCTGGTCAGGTCGCCGTTGTAGCCGTTCTTCAGATTGACGCCCACCTCATTGGCGGCCTCCATCTTGAACTTATCCATAGCGGCACGGGCCTCGGGAACGTTCAGCTTATTGGTGTTCTTAGCAGACATGATTCAAATCTCCTTTCTTGCGTTGATCAAGCGAATGCTTGTCGATTGGGTATCGCAACGGTAGATTTCCCTGCTGCGCGCCGGATATGCGTTTTGTGCCGCTGGTAATTTTTACTGCAAAAGGTTTCTGAAAAATTTACACCTTTCGTCTGTTATTTTTCCCACTGTGTGGTACAATACACTGTGACAAATGTCACAGTGTCAAGGAGGGTATCATGCAAGCAGTCAAAACGTTTGTCAAAAACCATCCCCATATGTGGTGGGGGCTGTTCCTGCCGCTGTATCTGGCGGCGTTTTTCACCATCGAAAAATATGTTACCGGTCCGTACTGGGTCACGCAGCTGCCGGTGGACGCGCGGATCCCGTTCTGCCCCTATTTCATTTTCTTCTACATGAGCTGGAGCCCGCTGCTGGCGGTGACCGGGATCTACCTGCTCCTGAAGGACGCCGAGGGCTTCCGCCGGTACATCTGGATGCTGGCCATCTCCTTTTTCAGCGCCACGCTGTTCTGCGTGCTGGTTCCCAACTGCCAGAACCTGCGCCCCGCCGGCCTTGCGGTGCGGGACATTTTCACATGGGCGGTACAGCTGACCTATGATCTGGACACCAACACCAATGTATTCCCCAGCGTGCATGTGCTGGGCGTTGTGGCGGCGGTGGCCGCCGTGTTCAAAACGCCGGGGCTGCGGAGAAGCGGCTGGCGCCTCTTCGCGGTGCTGTATGGTCTTGTGATCATTGCCGCCACGCTGCTGGTGAAGCAGCATGCCCTGATCGACGTGCTGGCGGCGATCCCGTGGGGGCTGGCATCCTATTGGATCGTGTTCCATGTGATCGGAAGGCGCCGGGACGCCCGCCTTGCAGCGCCGAAAAGAGGGACGGACAGATGAAAAGAGAGGAGAGGGAGAGCATGGCAGGATCACCGCTGCTGGAAGGCATAACGCCCCGGGAATATCAGACCATGCGGACGTGTCTGGGGGCGCGGGAGCAGTACTTCCGCACCGATGAGGTCATCTATGATTTTGCGGACGGACGGGGTCTTCTGGGGATCCTGCGCTGCGGCAGCGCCGTGGTGGAGCGGATCGATCACGCGGGCGGCCGCACCATACTGGAGCATCTTCTGTCCGGCGGCGTCTTCGGCGAGATGATGATGTTCAAGGCGGCGGGAGACGACAGCGTGGTCGTTCGCGCCGCGGAGGACGCGCAGGTCAGCTTTCTGCGGGCGGACGCCGTCATGCGCCGCTGTGAACATGCCTGTCCCTGCCACAGCCGCATGGTGGAGAACCTGTTTCATCTGGTGACGGAGAAGGCGACCTCTCTCTCCGAGCGGGTGGAGGTGCTGAGCCGCCGTTCCATCCGGGAAAAGCTGCTGCGGTATTTTCAATTGCAGGCGGCTAAAACGCGCCGCACCACCGTTCCACTGCCCTTTTCTCTCAGCGCGCTGGCGGATTATATCTCCACCGACCGCAGCGCCATGATGCGGGAGCTGAAGAAAATGCGGGACGAGCGGCTGGTGACCGTTGCCGGACGGCAGGTCACCCTGCACAACTCCGGTACTTCTTGTGAAAAGTGTTGAAGATATACATTGACGGCGGTAACTGTTCGTGATAAAATAAACAAAGTTCCAGTCGCCACCTGCGGAAAGGGCGCAGGAAAGGAAAAAACAGAAATGAGGGAGTAAGTATGTATCGCATCGTGAAAAAGGAAGC
>CAKTKM010000200.1 GCA_934569425.1 uncultured Oscillospiraceae bacterium | reverse complement strand
ATCATCATGCCGTACAGCAGGAAGGAGCTCAGGTAGTCACGGGGCTGCAGCAGGATCCACACGGGGGTGACGGAGGCAACGCCGATATAGATACCCACAATGATCATCCACACGGTGTAGCTCAGATAGATGGGGTGCCAGTTCAGGCCGATGATCATGCACACCACGATGCCCACGATACCGATGACTGTGGCCACGCCCAGCGGCGCGTTGCGGCGGTAGACAAAGAAGCCGAACAGAATGGCCATCAGGATGAACATGATGGAGATGATGGCGGTGGAGGCATTGGCGGCGGAAGCAGCCAGATCCACAGCGCCGTCGGCGGTATAGGTGGCCTTGAAGGTATTGGCCACGATGGAGGCGAAGGCCGCCACCACGAGGATCAGCGTCAGATAGGCGAAGGTGATGAACAGCTTCTTGGCCTTGGAGCCGATAGCGTCGCCGATGACCTCGCCGATGGACTCGCCCTTGTGGCGGATGGAGGCGAACAGGGCGCCGAAATCATGGACGCCGCCGAAGAAGATGCCGCCGATCAGCACCCACAGCATCACGGGGACCCAGCCGAACACAGCCGCCTGAATGGGGCCGTTGATGGGGCCGGCGCCGGCGATGGAGGAGAAGTGATGACCCATCAGCACGGGAGCCTTGGCGGGACAGTAGTCCTTGCCGTCTTCCATGGTGTGCGCGGGAGTAGGACGGGAGTTGTCAACGCCCCACTTCTTTGCCAGCCAGCCGCCGTAGAAAATATAGCCTACGACCAGCACGGCACAGCCGATGATAAGGAACAAAGCAGCATTCATAAAGCTCTCTCCTTTCTGAACCAGTTTTTCTTTTGCTTATGAAACAGGCCTCTTTGAAAGACCTGCGCTGCACAGTGTCCGCTGCGGTTGGTGCTGACCGTTTCCTCCGGCAGCACCGCCATGGCGGCGTGAAAATCCATCCAGCCCCAATAGGACAGCCGGAAGCTCCGGTACAGCCTGCAGCGCTTCAGCGCCTTGCGGGCCTCCTCGTCGCAGCTGTCGCAGACAAACAGGGCGGTGATATAGGTATACATGTGGTGGGGGCCGGGATCAATGCGGGACATGCCGTCCTCATAGGCCAGCTTTTCGCACCGGTCATAGATCTCCTTGGTCAGGTGAGGTACGCTGAACAGGTACACATACTCAAAGGTATTGGCCTCCCACAGCTTCGCCTTTTTCGACAGCACATATTTGGAGGACTCTGCGTAAAAATCCATCTGCGCCGCCAGCGGCTGCTCCTGCGCCTGACACTGGCGCACGTCAAACTCGCCGCTGTATAAATCGCACAAACGAGTGACTGCCTCTTCCCGCGTCATGGTCTCACCGTCCTTCTCTTATGCACAAGTGTTAAGCATTTGTCTTCTTTCGTGATTTTAAGCGCGAAAAGCAACGAAGGAAAAAAGTTGCATTTTTCCTCTACGGAAACGTTATCGCACTCAGAAAAATCATGTTCCATACTATATACCTCTTGTTTCTGAATTGCAAGATGTAAAAATTCACAAGAATTCCGTTAATTTTTTATAAATTTTTTTGAAGGGTTCCCTATTGAACCCGAAAAAGAAATATGATACCATGAGCCTGTATCACCCCTTTGTGAAAAAGAGCGAAAAGCACCGTGAAGGAAAGCTTCACGGTGCTTTTTACATGCGATGAATACCGCCGCCCCGGCCTGCCGGAAGGAAAACGCGCAAAGCAGTTGACCTGAGCGGGTAACTTGTAGTAAAATAAAACCCGTATGGAAAATGCGATCCCCGAAACAGAATGATATAAAAAAGGAGAAGAATTATGGGACTGATCAAAGCAGCATTGGGCAGCGTGGGCGGCGTGCTGGCCGACCAGTGGAAGGAATACTTTTACTGTGAAGCTCTGCCTGAAAACGTCATGGCCGTCAAGGGTCAGAAGCGGGTCTCCGGCCGCAGCAGCAACACCAAGGGCAGCGACAACA
>CAKTKM010000199.1 GCA_934569425.1 uncultured Oscillospiraceae bacterium | reverse complement strand
TCCTCGTCCAGCGGGAAATTGGTGGGCTTGCTGCCGTTGATATCTCGCATCTCTCTTTCCTCCGTTATCTGCTGCTCCGACCAGCCGCTTGCCCTGGCGGGCGGGAGCGCGTAATGATTTTGTGCCTATTGTCCCTATAATACCAACTTTTTCAGCAAAATCCTATTGACTATTCGCATAAAGTTGTGTACCCTGTTTGTATGGTCTTGGTCTGACCAAGGGAGGATGATGTGCATGGCATTCCGCGAGATCGTGGCGCCCACCGTGAAGGAACTGTTCGTGCAGCAGCTGGAGGGCATGATCCTGTCCGGCGAGCTGCGCCCCGGCGACCGCCTGCCCACGGAGCGGGAGCTGGCGGACGAGATGAAGATCAGCAAGACCGTGGTCCACGAGGGGCTGCGGGAGCTGCACCGCCTGGGGTTTCTGGACATCGCGTCCCGCCGGGGCGTGACGGTGGCGGACTATGCCCAGACCGGCAGTCTGGAGACGCTGCGGGCCATTATGGATTTCCACGGCGGCATCCCCGACCGGAAAACGGCACTGAGCATCCTGCGGCTGCGGTATTACCTGGAGGCCCCGGCCATGGAGGAGCTGGCGGCGCGGCACACGGCGGCGGACATGGCCGCCCTCCGAGCCCTGCAGCGGCAGGCGGAGGAGGCCGCCGCCCGGAGCACCGAGGACTTCGCCCAGGCGCTGTTCCGCTATCACAGGGGCATCACGTTCCTCAGCGGCAACACCATCACGCCGCTGATCTTCAACGCCTTTACCACGGTGAATCTGGCATTCTGGCAGGAGTATATCGCGGCGGAGGGCACGGCCCGGTGTCTGGAGACGCTGGAGCGTTTCACCGACTGCATCGGCGCCGGAGAGGGCGCGGCGGCGGCAGAGCTGCTGCGCACCGGCATCCAGCGCTTCTGCGGATATGTGGAGTAAACGAGACCGGTAAACCGGAATTCGTGGAGGAAAACGATTATGAATGACAGCAGAGACTTCAAAAAAGAGTACGATGCCTTTTTGAAGAAGGTCCCGTATCAGACAGCGGTGGTTGACGGTGTAAAGGTGAGATACCAGTGCGGCGGCAGGGATGGTGCGCCGGTCATTCTCTTTTTCAACGGATTAGAGATGCAGGAGATGTGGATGCCGTACGCCGAAAGGCTGGGAAAGAAATACAGATTTCTGATCTATGAATATCCGTTCCATACCGCCGACGCCGACGAACAGGTCGACTTTGCCGCAAAGCTGTTGCGGGCACTGTCTATTGAAAAAGGCATACAGCTTCACCTCGTAAAAAATATACAAATACATTATAGCAGAAAATAATTAAATCTGCAACTTTTCAACAATTTTCGAGCGTTAAGAATGGTAATACACTGTCGGATGACCTGTGAATGCATCAAATAGATCGCACTTTGATCTATTGTAAATTTCAGCAGCAAAAGAGCCGGCGCAGGGAATTCCCTGCGCCGGCCCTTTGCTATACTCACTTGATCGCCTCGCCAAGCACCTGACGCAGCAGGTCTGTCATGCCCTGCGCAGCCTGGATGGTGGCGATCATCAGCAGGTCGCCGTCCACCTCCGACCAGTTGAGGTCATATCCCGCGCTGCGGATGAGCTGCGTCAGGAACGCCCGCTGGGTGCGTCCGTTGCCCTCGCGGAAGGGATGCAGATAGTTGGTCGCGCAGTAGAAGTCGGTGATCTCCTCCACGAATGCGTCATGGGGCAAGCCTTTGAAATAATTCTGCTCTTTCAGCCGGTCAAAGATCAGCTTGGCCTGCGGTTCGATCTCCCCGGCAGGGCAGAAATCCGTCCCTTTCTTGCTGATGTTCACCGTGCGGATCTGCCCCGCCCAATCGTACAGGTCAGAGAAAAGAAACCGATGGATCGCCCTGTAATGGGCGAAGTCAAAAACGCCTTCCAGCGGGCATTGTTCCAGCTTGGAGGCGTTGACATAGGTGGCGAGAGCCTCCGCCTCTTG
>CAKTKM010000198.1 GCA_934569425.1 uncultured Oscillospiraceae bacterium | reverse complement strand
CCATGATCTTCTGCCCCTTCAGCATATCGCCGCAGCCGTAATCCGCGCCAGCCGCCTCAATGGCCGCCACGGTGTCGCCGAACCACCTGTCCCCCAGCCGGAAATTCATAAAGCCGGGACCCGCGATCTCCACAGACGTAAAATAGCTGCCCTCCAGCGCCATGCGCTCCGTCAGAACCGCCGCCACCTGACGGGGATTCATTTTCATAGCCTTGGCCGCCGCCAGACAGAACGTGGTGGTATAGTCGCCGTTGGACACGTCCTTGGGGATCTCCACCGACGGCTCGATGGCGATGCCTTCCGGCAGAAGGCCGTCCTTCACCGCCGCGGCATACGCCTGCTTTGTCAGCTCCTGCACCTGCTCCTTGGCCTTTTGGATCATATTCATCGCGTTCTCTCTCCTTAGTATTTGTCAATATCCACTTCCAGCACCTGCGGCACCGGTTCTCGTAAAAATCGCGGCGCCAGCGCGCCGAAATCACCGTTGATGTCGCTGGCATACAGCGTAATGGTGCCCTGCCGCTCCCCGCACAGCGCATCCCGCGCCGCCAGCGAGTCCCGCAGCTGCCGGGCGGCCTGTGCGCCGGAATCCACCAGCGTCACGCCGCGTCCCATGATCTCACCGACGACCTCCTCCAGCAGCGGATAGTGGGTGCAGCCAAGGATCAGTGTGTCGATGCCCGCCGTCCGCAGCGGCTCCAGATACTCCCGCGCCACCGTCTCGATCACACTGTCGCCCGCCTGATAGCGCCCGTTCTCCACCAGCGGCACAAACAGCGGACAGGCCTTGGCGATGACCGTCACCTCTCTGTCCATGGCGGCGATGGTGCGTTCATAGGCGCCGGAGCGTACTGACGCGGCGGTGGCGATCAGCCCCACCTTCCGGTTGCGGCTCACCTCCAGCGCCCTGCGGCAGGCCGGCTCCACCACGCCGAGGATCGGTACCTCGCTCTCCTCCTTCAGCGCCGGCAGCACGTTACTGGACACCGTGCCGCAGGCCACCAGCAGCGCCTTAATATCAAAGCTCCGCAAAAACCGCACGTCCTGCCGGGCATACTTCAGCAGAATTTCCGGCGATCTGCCGCCATAAGGGACACGGGACGTGTCTCCAAAGTATATAATGTTCTCGAAGGGCAATATGCTGCGGATCTCCCGCACGGCGGTCAACCCGCCCAGACCGGAGTCAAACACCCCGATGGGTCTCTCGTCCATATACCCGCTCCCTTCCCTGTGATTTCAGTCTAATGGTATATTATACTATGCCGCAGCGCCGTTCACAAGCAAAAATTTACCGAAGATAGCGGTTTTTTCATCTGGAACACCATTGACAGCCGTGCTATAATAATGTATCGGAAATCTTTGCCCCACAGGAGGTGGCTTTTATGGAGCTGAAGCTGACGCAAAAACAATTCCGGCGTCTGCTGGATCTGGTATACATCGGCAACTGGGTGCTGAATTCCACCCGCGGTGACGACCGCATCCGGGAATACGATCAGGTGGAGAGCCTTGTGTTCTCCCACTGTCTGACGCAGGGCATGTCCTCCCTGACAGAGCTGTACCACGGCGAGCTGATCCCCAGCCGCGCCTTTGCCGAGGGCGGCATCCACGAGGCCATCATGGCCTACGAGGACACCACCTTCTTTGAAATTCTGGCGCAGGAACTGGCGCTGCGGGATATGGACGATCCCCCCATCACGCCGGAGAACTACGACGAGATCATGGAGCGCATGGAAACGTACTTAGGGGAATTCGAGGAACACGGCACCGACAACATCACCGTCGATCTCGGGGAATAACGCCGCGCCGCCTCGTATCATTTCGCAGCTGACCGGTCCCCCGCACAGTCCCGCAAAAATCCGACCGCGCAGAGAAGGACGCTCTTGCCAGCGTCCTTCTTTTTTGTTACAATAGTACCATCGATTGACAAGGACAGACACGGTTTTGACGGGCAGAAATGCGCCCATACTGCGTCAAGCCCCTTGACAATA
>CAKTKM010000197.1 GCA_934569425.1 uncultured Oscillospiraceae bacterium | reverse complement strand
GATCTGGGCATGCTGATGATGACCTATGACAACGTCTATGTGGCCCAGTGCTCCATGGGCGCCAACCCCAACCAGCTCATCAAGGCCATCAAGGAAGCCGAAGCCCACAAGGGCCCCTCTCTGGTGATCTGCTACGCGCCCTGCATCAATCACGGCATCAAGAAGGGTATGAAAAATGTCCAGCAGGAGATGAAGGATGCCGTGGCCTCCGGCTACTGGAACCTGTACCGCTACGATCCTTCCACCAAGAAGTTCACGCTGGATTCCAAGGAGCCCACCATGCCGCTGTATGACTTCATGAAGGGCGAGGTGCGCTACGCCTCTCTGGAGCTGAGCTTCCCCGAGAACGCCAAGACCCTGTTTGCCGAGGCGGAGGAGGACGCCAAGACCAAGTACGAGTCCTACAAGCGCCGCAGCGAAAACTAAAGCCAATACATAAAAAATCTCCGGTCGTAAGACCGGAGATTTTTTATGCAGACAATAAGCGAATTAAGCGCATTACGCTGCTTTTTCCTTCCGCGGCAGGCAGCCGATCAGCAGCCCGAGGGCAAGCCCGATGATGATTGCCAGCAGCATCATTTCCACCGCCAGACCAAAGAAAGCGGCGCCCAGCGCTGCCCGCTCCAGCTTGAGAATGATCAGACTGACGGTAACATCAGTCAGCACCATCAGTCCGCCGGTCACGGCGGCGGGCAGCCACGGGCGCTTTTGACTTCGGAAGATGACCACCTGCATCGCCAGCGCCAGCACCAGCACGACGGGGATCAAAAATGCGATCTCCCCACCGAATTCCCAGAAGTGCAGCAAAGATCGAAAAGAACGAAATATCATCATGAAAATAACTCCTTTCTACAGTATCGACAGAATGCCAGTACATAAACAGCCGTTATAGGTGCATAAACAGCCGTTATCGGTACAGAAAAGGCCGTTATTGGGGCTTGTGCATCCGCTTTTTGATGGCGCGCCCCGTGGGGGTGGCGGCAAGGCCGCCCAGCGCGGTCTCCCGGAACTCCACCGGCATACGGCGGCCCACCTCGCCCATGGCGTCGATGACCTCGTCCACAGGGATGCGGCTTTCGATACCGGCCATGGCCATGTCCGCCACGCTGACGGCGTTCACTGCGCCGATCACGTTGCGCTTGACGCAGGGGATTTCCACCAGTCCGGCCACCGGGTCGCACACCAGACCCATCAGGTTCTTCAGCGCCATGGCGACGGCATGGCCGATCTGCTGTCCGCTGCCGCCCCGCAGCGCCACCAGTGCGCCGGCCGCCATGGCGGAGGCGGTGCCGATCTCTGCCTGACAGCCGCCGGAAGCGCCGGCGATGCAGGCGCGGTAGGCGATGACCGCGCCGATGCCGCTGGCCACATACAGCGCCTCCAGAATTTGATGCTGGCTCAACTCCTCATATTTGCACAGGGGCAGCATCACCGCCGGCAGCACGCCGCAGGCGCCTGCCGTAGGCGCGGCCACGATGCGGCGCATACAGGCGTTGGACTCGGCCATACTGAGCGCCTCAGTGATGACCTCACTGACATAGCCACCGGACAGGGCTTCGCCCCGGATGGCGTACTGCCGCATTTTCATACCGTCGCCGCCCACCAGACCGCTGACGGAGCGCTTGCGCCCCGTATAGCTGTCCGCCGCGTCCACCATGGCCTGCCACGTCAGCAGCATTTTCGCCATGGACTGATTGCGGGTCACCTGACGGGCATCCATATCGTCCTCCAAGACCACTTCCCAGAAGGGCTTGCCCTTCTGTTCCATCAGGTCAAAGATTTCCTTCTTCGAACCCAGAGACATCGTCATCCTCCTCCTTGTCGTAATAGATAATGGACAGAATGCCCGGCAGTTTGCCGATGAAATCCACCTGCTCCGGCTGGACGTGCTGGTCGGTCTCAATGATCATCAGGGATTCGCCGCCCCGTTTGTGCCGCCACATGCTCATGTTGGCGATGTTGATGCGGAACTGGCTCAGTATGGTCGTCACCGCCGCCTCCGAGGAGTAGTAGTCCAGAT
>CAKTKM010000196.1 GCA_934569425.1 uncultured Oscillospiraceae bacterium | reverse complement strand
GGTGCGCGGTACAGGACTCGAACCTGTGACCCCATGCACGTCAAGCATGTGCTCTAGCCAGCTGAGCTAACCGCGCGTACAACGGTAATATAATAGCGTATTGCGCCGGATTTGTCAACACCTTTTGTGCAAAAAACGCAAAAAAGTGGAGAGAAGCGGCGCTTCCCGCGCCGCTGTATCAGGTTTTTCCGGCGTATTTCCGCAGCTGCCGTTCAAATTCCTCGCAGCGGGGACAGCTTACCGTCACCAATTCCCCGGTGCGGGGGTGGAGAAAACGCAGCTCCACCGCCTGCAGACACTGGCCGGTCAGGCCGGGGACAGGCTTTTTGGCACCGTACACCGTATCGCCCAAAATGGGATGGCCGATGTGCGCCATGTGGACGCGGATCTGGTGGGTACGGCCTGTTTCCAGACGGCAGCGGACATGGGTGACGCCGTTATACCGGGCAATGACCTCCCAGTGGGTCACGGCGCGGCGGCCATTGCGGGTGTTGACGGCCATTTTCTTCCGGTCGGTGGGATGGCGGCCAATGGGGGCGTCCACCGTGCCGCTGTCCTCCCGCAGGTTACCCATCACCAGACATTCATAGGTGCGGGCAAGGGTATGGTCGCTGAGCTGGGCGCTGAGGGACAGATGGGCGGCGTCATTTTTGGCGGCGATGATCAGGCCGCAGGTATCCCGGTCGATCCGGTGGACGATGCCGGGACGTTTCTCGCCGCCGATGCCCGACAGCGAATCGCCGCAGTGATGCAGCAGGGCGTTGACCAGCGTGCCGTCGGGATGCCCCGGGGCAGGATGCACCACAAGCCCCGCGGGCTTGTTCACCACGATCACGTCCGCATCCTCATATACCACGTCCAGCGGAATATCCTGTGCCTCTACAGCGGTTTCCTCCGCCTCGGGGCGGGTAACATCCACCGTCTCACCGCCGGTAAGACGATAATTCTTGGCGGCGGGAACGCCGTTCACCCGTACATTGCCGCTCTCCAGCAGCTTGGCGGCGGCGCTGCGGGTCAGGTCTTCGGCGTGGGAGGAAAGCCACGCGTCGATCCGTGCGCCCTTATCTTCACTTGTGGCTGTCAGCGTCAGATGCATCGTCTTTCTTCCTTGCGTCGTATTTTTCGTAGAACCACAAATAGTATATCGCGCCGAGGATCATGCCCACCACGATAAAACAGTCGGCCAGATTGAAAACGGGATAGTCAAACAGCAGCAGGTCAAACATATCCACCACATAGCCATGGACGATGCGGTCAATGAAATTCCCCACGCCGCCGCCGAGGATCAGCAGCGCCGCCGCGATGCCAAGGGGGTGACGCACGATGCGCCGCACCAGCAGATAGACCACCGCCACCATCAGCAGCACCGTTACCGTGATCAGCAGCACGGTCTTACCGGAAAAGCTGGACCACGCGGCGCCATAGTTGTGAACACGGGTCAATTGCAGAAAGCCCGGCAGGAAGGGGGTGCTCTCCCCCAGCGCCAGACGGGCCACCACCCAGCTTTTCAGAAGCTGGTCGCAGCCGATCAGCACCAGCACCACGGCGGCATACAGAGCATAGATCATAGCGTACCTCTCATACGTTTTAATATCATCCCCTGTATCATACTCTATCCGGTCATGATTTGCAAGCCCATCCGCGCCCCTCTTGCCAAAAGGGCGGCAATCTGATATGATGCGGCTATCTGACAGAACAGGAGGGCAGTGCCATGGCCATACGGGAACTGAATCTGGAGCAGGGACGGCCTACGGTGGATCAGGCGCTGGGCTGGCTGGCGGCGGAGCTGGAGGCGGCGCGGAAGATGAACACGCCGGTGATGAAGCTGATCCACGGCTACGGCTCCTCCGGAAAGGGAGGACGCATCCGCACCGCCAGCCGCCGGTATCTGGAGGAGGCCGCCGCGCAGGGACGGATCACGGCCTATCTGACCGGAGAACGGTTTTCCATCTTCGATGAGACCACCCGACGCGCTCTGAACCGGTATCCCCAGCTGAGGGCGGACCGCGATCTGGAGCGGGAGAACCGCGGCGTCACGTTTGTCTTCTTC
>CAKTKM010000195.1 GCA_934569425.1 uncultured Oscillospiraceae bacterium | reverse complement strand
ACGTAGCTCTTAAACAGTCTGCACACCGTATACCGGCTGATCCCTACGGCGCGGCATGCGTCGCCGATCGCATCGTCGTCCGCCAGATGTTCCCGCAGATAGCTGATGAGCGCCATCACCGTCTGCGGCTGGCGCGGCGAGCTGGTTCGCGCGTCCGCTGCTGTTCTCGTCCTTGGCATAACGACCGTACAGCGCCTGACCTTCGTTATTGTAGACCGAGGTCGTATTGCCGTTGTTGTTGAACTGGTATGCCATCCAGCGCCCGGTGTTGTCCGTGACCTTAGTATAATTCGTCGCGTACTCAAATGCAAGCGAAGAGATATTCGTTCCGCAGGATGTGTATGCCAGCGAAGAAATGCGTACAGGGAATGTGGATGCAGCTGGGTTCTGGATGTAGGAGAATGTAAGAGTGTCGCGGCTGCCGTCGCTGCGGGCAATGTCCTTCGCGGCAGTCATTATATGGCCTGACCATGAGTATTCCGCCGTCTTGCCGTCGGCAAAGCTGACCTGCGTTAGGTTGCCATCGGCATATGTGTATGTCACAGTTTCCAACGCGTCCGCTCCGGAACCGAGGTAGGATACAGATGCAAGTTGTCCTCCGGAGTAGCTGTAGGAGTATTTGCGCCCGGCACCGTCCGTGACCGTGTCGATGCGGAGATTGGAAGCGTCGCTGGAAACGTAGCTTATGCTGACCTTGTTGGCAGATATCTTGCCGTCGTTGATGCTTACAAGTCTGCCGCTTGAGTCAAAGCTGAGAGTATTGTTACCCTTGTCGCGTATCGTGTACGAGGAGCCGGAAACGGTCAGGGTGTAGCCTTGACCGGCTTCATCTTCCCAGACGCCATTGCTGCTCTTAAAATATTTCTCCGTCCCGTCGCCGTCAATCCATTTGTAATAATTCGTGCTGTCAATAGTAACGGCTCCAATAGTCTGGGTATATGCATTGCGCCAGCCGTAGCCATAGCCGACGTCGGAGCTGCGGTCGCTTAGGTTGTAATAGAATCCGGCTGACGCGGGCATACGGTTTCCGGAATAGCTCATGTCGGTGCGCTGCATGACAAGGTTGCCGCTGAAGTTCTGGACGTATGCAGTGCCTGCACGTCCCATGCCCTGAGTACTGTAATCCCAGTAGTCTTCAATGCCGCTGGCATTCGTGTAGTGCACCGTCAACTGAGGGCCATAGCCTGCGTTATACTGTACCTGATACATATGCGTATGTTGCGGAATTTCGTAAAATTTTAGAAAAATATAGGAGTTATGGCATATAATGTCTTTGTTTCATATAAATACTCAGATACAGCTGTACGACAAATTGTGGGACATAATCCAACCAAAGTACGTCATTATGTGGATGAAATAGAGAATTTACTAGCTGCTGATGACCATGTTTATTTCGGCGAGCATGATGGTGAGGATTTGTCTGATTGGACAGAAGAGCAAATTTGGGGAGAATTAAAAGATCGCATATATCCTACGACTTGCACGATAGTGTTAATTTCTCCAAATATGAAGGAGCCAAATCGCTATGATAAGTCTCAATGGATACCTTGGGAAATCTCCTATTCTTTAAGAGAAACATCTCGTGGCGATAGGACAAGCAGACGAAATGCAATACTGGCCGTTGTCTTACCTGATGAAAATGGCAGCTATGATTATGCTATAACGCATAATAAATGCTATGGTTGTCAGTCAACTTGTATTACGTATCACAGAGATTGGATGTTTACTATTCTCAAAGAGAATATGTTTAATCGAAAAAATCCTGTAACGAAAAAGTGCGAGAAAACTTCAACTATTTGGTATGGTGAGTTTAATTATATACCTTTTGTAACATGGGATTATTTTAAAAATCATGTGTCTGAGTGTATTGAACGAGTAGAGACAATCAAAGATGATGTTGGTAATTACGAATTGCATTTATCTGTAAATCAATAAAATAATGGATGCTGATACAATCAAACATTTGGATTATGTCCAAAGTGCTGTTTCAAGAATGGCTGATGCCTCCTTTAAAATAAAAGGCTTAGCAATAACAGTTGTTTCTGCTTTTGTAGGAATATATG
>CAKTKM010000194.1 GCA_934569425.1 uncultured Oscillospiraceae bacterium | reverse complement strand
AGCCCTTCAGCCGCTTGTGATACATCCGCTCCAGCATGGGAATATGAACGTCCACATAGTCGTAGATACGAACCTCGCGTTTGCCCTCATAATTCCGGTGAAGCCGACCGGCGTACTGCGCCAGTGTTCCGCGCCACGAAATCGGCATGGCCAGAAGCAAAGTGTCCAGTCGCGGAGCATCAAATCCCTCTCCGATGTACTTTCCCGTGGCCACCACGACAACCTCTTCACTGGCTGGTATCGCCTGTAACGCGGCCAATTTCTCCCGCTTTTCCTTTGGCTTGTCGCTCCCCACCAGTAAGAAGACGTTCTGGATTTTTCCCTGCAAAAGCGCGGCCAGCTGTGCCGCGTGTTCTTTCCGTTCCGTCAGCAGGATCGGCGAACGCCCTTCACGCACAAGCCGCACTGCATCCTCCACCAGCGACGTGTTTCGGTTTTCGTTTTTGACAATAGCGGCGTATAGCTCCTGAATGCTGCTGCCAGCCGGCGCTCTCGCCCGCGTAAATCGGGGTATGACGAAATGGGAGAACGTCCGCTTATCCGCCTGACTTTTGGCGTCTACCAAATAACGGATCAGCCCGCACTGCATGAAGATAATGGGGTGGTGTCCATCCTTCCGCACCGGCGTGGCGGACAGGCCATACACATATTCCGCCTTTGCGGCCTTCAGCACTTTTTCAAATGTGAACGCCGCCACATGGTGACATTCGTCCACAATGACCATCCCGTAATCCTCCACAAAGGATTTGACCTCCTTTTCCTCGCCCTCGAAGAGCGACTGCATGATGGCGATGTCAATGATCCCGCCCCGTGTGTCCTTTCCCGCGCCGACCTGACCGATCAGGCAGCGCTTCTTTTTCCTGCCCCGCTTTTTAGGCGGTTCCGGCAAAACCTCATGGATAGTGAGGAATTGCTCCAAAGATGCCCGCCACTGCTCCAGCAATGCGCTGGACTGGACTAAAATCAGCGTGTTGACCTTCCGTTGTCCAATCAGGTACGCCCCGATCACCGTCTTGCCGAAGGCTGTGGTGGCCGACAGCACTCCCATGTCTTCCGCAAGCAGTGCCTGTACCGCAGGCGCCTGCTCCGACCGCAGCGTCCCGTTAAAGGCCACATCGATCGCCTTGCCATTGCAGCGTTTGTCCTCTATGGCAGTTGGAACGTTATATTGCTCCAGCAGTTCCGTCAATGTATCCCAACAACCGCGGGGCAGTCCGATGTAAGCGTCGTCCTCATAGCCGCAGTCCAGGATACGCGGTGTTCCATAGACGGGCAGACGCATGGCCTGCTTGGCGCGGAATTCCGGGTTGGGGAATGCCGCCAGACGCTTCAGCGCATTCAATGCCGCTTGAGAAAATCCCACTTTTTCCAGATAGATCAGGTTTGACAGCGTCAGCATTACTTGAAGCGGAAAATCTGCCCTGCCCAGCTGCCGCCGTACCCGCTTGCGCTGCCATGGGACGGGCTTTTCCTCCGTTTCCGCCAACGCGCCGACATCACTGTCGTGGCACAGCATCGCTAGCAGTCCCGTCAACTGCTCCGGCGTGACCTTGGGCAGCGTGGAGAGAAACGCCCACTGATCCAGATACGGCACAAACTGCTCATCCACAAAGAGCGTATTTCCCGCCTTCTGCGCCTGACCCTGAAAGGGCAGGGCGATCAGATTGCCGAAGCCGCCCTTCGGCACGGTGTCCTGGGCAGGGAACAGCCGGTCATACGACGCAAAGGACAGCTCATGACGGCACGCCATCGTCCTAGTCAGCAGGCCACTGCCCAGCCGCCGCGCATCCGCCGTGGAAACAGGCTCGGAAAAGAAAAACCACACATGGGCGCCGTTTCCGGAACGAGAGCGCTCCACCGCAGGGGTGAGCCCCAGCGCTGTGCAGCACTTGCGGAACGCCGCAACGTCCGCCTGCCAGTTCGCTTCATCAAAATCCGCCGCTAACAGCCATGTGGTATTGTCCTCGCGCATGGGATAAATGGCGGCTACGTCCCGGCATAACGGATCATTCCCTCGCAGGTGTGCCTTGACTGCCTCAAAACTCAGCGGCACAAACGCCCGGTTCGGACAGTCCGCGCATTTGTACTTCCGCTT
>CAKTKM010000193.1 GCA_934569425.1 uncultured Oscillospiraceae bacterium | reverse complement strand
GTGGTATACACCACCTCGCCGCGGGTCTCTACGCCGGGCAGGCCGCCGGGGATGGTGGTAAAGTCACGCTGTCCTGCCAGCTTCTGCCGGGTGGTAAAGGAGCAGTGATCGGTGGACACGGTGTTGACCCGACCATCCTTCAGACCTGCCCAAAGCGCGTCCTGATCCGCCTTTTTGCGGATGGGAGGAGAGCAGACGAACTTGGCGGATTCCAGCCAGTTCTGCTGGTAATAGACACTGTCCTCCAGTGCCAGATACTGCGGACAGGTCTCGGAGTAGACCACCTGCCCCCGCGCCCGCGCCTGATCGATCTCGGAGAGCGCCGCGGCATTCGTAGTGTGAACGATGACCACCGGCGCGTCCGCCGCCTGCGCGATCCGCAGAATGCGGCCTACCGCCTCCGCCTCCAGATAATCAGGGCGGGTCTGGGGGTGGCAGCTTACGCTGTTCTCGCCCCGGGCCTTTTTCTCCGCCACCAGCGCGTCGATCACGCCGCTGTTCTCACAGTGAACGCCGCAGATACCGCCGCGCGCCTTCAGTGCCTTCAGTGCCTGATACAGCTGGCCGTCCGGCAGCATCATGGCAGGGTAGGTCATATACATTTTGAAGGACGTGATGCCCGCGTCAAACATATCGTCCAGTTCCTTCTCAATGCCGGCGTTCCAGTTGTCGATGGTCATGTGGAAGCCATAGTCGCAGTGGCAGTTTTCCGCCTTTTTCCGCCACAACGCAAGGCCGTAGGCAAGGGTCTCGCCCTTGTTGGGGCAGGCAAAGTCGATGACGGTGGTGGTGCCGCCCCGCAGAGCGGAACGGCTGCCGCTCTCAAAATCATCGGCAGTGGTGGTATTGCATACGTCCAGATCAAAGTGGGTGTGGGCGTCGATAAATCCCGGCAGCAGCAGCTTGCCGGTCACATCGATCACCTGAGCGTCGGGCGCATCGATATGGGATGCCACGGCGGAGATCTTTTCCCCGTCTGCCAGTACATCAGCGGCCACGACGGCGCTGCCGCTGACCACGCGGCCGCCGGTAAAGAGTCGTTTCATCAGAGAGCCTCCTTGCGTTGATAGTATCATCATTATAGCACCTTGCGTCCTGCGTGAATATACTATTTTTTCTTTTTTCAAAATTTTTCGTTGAAAAAAGAGGGGATCAAAAAAATAAATTGTATAATAGTACAGGAACGGATCGTGCCATGCCGGAGAAGGGAGGAAACACCATGCTGTCACCGGCTTTTATAGATGAGCTGCTGGCTCGCAATGATATTCTGGATGTGGTGGGCAGCTATGTCCAGCTGACGCCCAAAGGCGGCAGCTATTGGGGCTGCTGTCCCTTTCACAACGAGAAAACACCTTCCTTTCATGTGCTGCGGGAGAAGCAGTTCTATCACTGCTTCGGCTGCAAGAAGGGCGGAGGCGTGATCAACTTCATCATGGAGATCGAAAACCTCTCCTATATGGACGCGATACACTTTCTGGCGAAGCGTGTGAATATGGAGGTGCCGGATGACCGGGAGAACAGAGAGGCGGAGCGCACGCGGAAACGGCTGCTGTCGCTGAACCGTGACGCTGCCCGTTGGTACTATGACGTGCTGCAAAGTCCGGAGGGCGCCGCCGTGCGGGCGTATCTGGACAAGCGAGCCATCTCCCGTAAGATCGCCGTGCGCTTCGGCATGGGGGCGGCGCCGGACGAATGGAATGCCCTGATGCGCGCCATGACCGCCAAAGGCTATACGAAGCAGGAGCTGCTGACAGCCGGACTGATCGTGGCCAATAAAAACGGCAACTTTTATGATAAATTCCGCAACCGTCTCATGCTGCCGGTCATTGACGTGCGGGGCGATGTGGTGGGCTTTGGCAGCCGCGTCCTCGACAAGTCCGAGCCGAAGTATATGAACAGTACGGAGACACCGGTCTACAGCAAGCGCCGCGTGCTGTACGGTCTGAATCTTGCCAGAAAAACAAAGCGTCCCAACATCATTCTCTGCGAAGGAAATCTGGATGTGGTGACGCTGCATCAGGCGGGTTTTGACAATGCTGTGGCCTCAATGGGTACCGCGCTGACCAACGAGCAGATCCGTCTGCTGAGCCACTATACCAAGGAACTGGTACTGTGCTACGA
>CAKTKM010000192.1 GCA_934569425.1 uncultured Oscillospiraceae bacterium | reverse complement strand
ATCGTGGAGATCGCCACCATGAAGAACCGCCAGACCAAGTACGGCTACAACGCGGGACGTGACTTCGTGGATCAGTTTGACAGCAAGCTGGATGCCATCAGCAGGAACGGCGGGAACGGTCTATGAGCTATTATATCGGCATTGACATCGGCGGCACCAACCTGAAGGCGGGACTGGTGGACGGGGATGGGCGGCTGCTGGCCAAGCGGAAAATGAAGGTGGCGGGTGTTACCGATCCCGCGTCTCTGGCATGGACGGTCCACGCGCTGAGCATGGATCTGTGCCGTGATCTCGGGTGCGACCCGGCGGAGATCCTCTCCGTGGGCGTAGGCTGCCCCGGAACGGTGGAGATCCGCAGCGGCACCATCGTGTATACCTGCAATCTGCCGCTGCGGAATGTGCCGCTGCGGCGACTGTTCCATCAGCTCAGCGAGACGCCGCTGTATATCGAAAACGATGCCAACTGCGCCGCGCTGGCGGAGTATTATGTAGGCGGCGGACAGGGCAGCAAGCGGTTCATCACCATTACGCTGGGAACCGGCGTGGGCGGCGGTATCGTCCATAATGGCAAGATCTTCCACGGCTCCAACGGCATGGCCGGTGAGGTGGGACATATGTCCATCCAGATGGACGGAGAGGCGTGTCCCTGCGGACGGCGGGGCTGCTGGGAGCGGTATGCCTCCGCCGCCGCGCTGAAGCGGCAGACGGCGGAGGCGCTGGCGGCGCATCCCGACAGTATTCTGGCGCAGGTTATCGCCGAAAATGACAACCATGTGTCCGGCCAGTCGGCTTTCATCGCCGCCCGCCGGGGCTGTGCGGTGGGGCAGGCGGTCTGTGACCGATACATCCGGTATCTGGCCGCCGGCATCGTGAATATCATCAACATTTTCCAGCCGGATACGCTGGCCATCGGCGGCGGCGTCAGCAACGAGGCGGACGAGTGCCTGCTGCTGCCCCTGCGCCGCCGGGTGGCGGAGCAGAGCCTGCCCTGCGGGGCGGATAAAAGGACGAAGATCGTCAAGGCGCTGCTGGGCGGTGACGCAGGCGTCATCGGCGCGGCGCTGTTGGGCAAGAACAAACGGGTCATCTGACAGGCAAGGAGGCGCGGTATGCGTTGGTATGAGCAGCTGGACAAAACACTGGGCGACTATCTGCCGGATCTGACGGTTCTGGCGGAGGAGCCGCTGGCGAAATATACCTCCTTCCGGGTGGGCGGCCCCGCCCGGCGGATGGCCTTTCCCTGCAGCGCAGAACAGGTGGTGCTGCTGCTGAATTTCGCGGAAGAATGCGGGGCGCGTCCCTTCGTGCTGGGTAATGGCACCAATGTGCTATTTCCCGATGGGGGTGTGGATCGCCTGATCATCAACACCCGGGATATGGCGGACGTTACCCTGACAGAGACGGGGCAGATCAAGGCCGAGGCCGGTGCGTCCCTGTCCCGCACGGCGGTTTTTGCCTGCCGTCAGGGACTGACGGGGCTGGAGTTTGCCCATGGCATCCCCGGCAGCGTGGGCGGCGGCGTGTGCATGAACGCAGGCGCCTACGGCGGCGAGCTCGGCCAGGTGATCGACGGTGTCTGCGTGCTGTTTCCCGATACGGGCGTGCGGTACGTTCCCTGCGGCGAGATGGCCTTCGGCTATCGCCGCAGCCTGCTGACGGAGCATCCCGACGCGGTGGTGCTGTATGCGGTATTCACGCTGGAAAAAGGAGAGGAGTCCGCCATTCGGGCGCGGATGGACGACCTGATGGCGCGGCGCAGAGCCTCGCAGCCGCTGGAATATCCCAGCGCCGGCAGCACCTTCAAGCGGCCGGAGGGATACTTCGCCGGTAAGCTGATCGAGGAGGCCGGCTGTAAGGGGCTGACCATCGGCGGGGCGCAGGTGTCGAAAAAACACGCGGGATTTGTCATCAACGCGGGCGGCGCTACCTGCGCCGATGTGCTGGCGGTGATGGCGGAGGTACAGCGCCGGGTGAAGGACGCTTCCGGCGTGACGCTGGAGCCGGAAGTGCGCGTGGTGGAATAACGGAGGAGCCTTGTATGGAACTGCTGATCATAACCGGTCTGAGCGGCAGCGGGAAAAGCCGCGCCGCTTCGATCCTGGAGGACATCGGGTACTATATCGTG
>CAKTKM010000191.1 GCA_934569425.1 uncultured Oscillospiraceae bacterium | reverse complement strand
GAACCCCGTGTACTACGTCCAGTACGCCCATGCCCGCATCTGCACGCTGCTGAAGGCACTGGCGGCGGAGGGATATCAGGTGAAAAACGCCGCCGCTGTGGACTTTACCGTACTGGGCGCGGCGGAGGAGAAAGCGCTCATCAAGCAGCTGGCACAGTATCCGGTGGTGGTGCAGTTGGCGGCGCGGGACTACGATCCCAGCTTCATCAACCGCTATCTGACGGAGCTGGCGGCGGCCTTCCACAAGTTCTACAACGCCTGCCGCATCAAGGGCGAGGCGGAGAATGTGCTGCTGGCGCGTCTGAAGCTGGCGGACACCGCCCGCGCCGTGTTGAAAAACGGCATGACGCTGATCGGATGCTCCGCGCCGGAGAAAATGTAAAAACAAAAGAGACTGACGGAGGCACGGCCGAAAGGCCGTGCCTTTTTGCATATCCCAACGTGGGGTTGGGAGGCTTTTTTTCGTGGGAATTTTGCTTGACAACAGACAGCCCTCTGGTATAATTAGGTGTACCAATTGTGTTAATACAGTTACCAAATGTATCAGCACGGCGGAAAAAGAAAATCAAAGAAATTTTGGGAACATTTTCAGGCGCGGGTACGTCTATACATATATGGATCGATCGCGCGCATAGAAAAACATCGGACAAGGAGAAACAGGATGAAAAAGATCGTTGTTATCACGCTGGCGGCAGTGATGCTGCTGTCCGCGCTGACCGGCTGCGGCGCAAGCGCCGAGGGCGAGGCCTCGGTACAGTCTGTGTCCATGATCTGCGGGCTGGGCGGTACGGGACTGGTGGACCGGTTTGCCGGTATGGTCACTGCCCAGAGCGAGACCCAGATCAAAAAAGAGGATAACGCCGCGGTGGACACCATTCTGGTGAAGGTGGATCAGGAGGTCAAGGAGGGCGACGCGCTGTTCACCTATGACATGAGTCAGGCCAATCTGGATCTGGAAAAGGCGCAGCTGGAGCTGGAAAACCTGAAGAACGGGCTGGAGAGCAAGAAGCAGGAGAAGGAGCAGCTGGAAAAGGATAAGCTGACCGCCAGCGCCGATGAGCAGATGCGCTATACGCTGGAGATCCGCGAGGTGAACACGGATATTCTGCAGGCGGAATACGACATCTCCGTGAAGCAGAAGGACATTGAAAAGCTGCAGAAGACCGTGAAGAACGTAACGGTGACCGCCCCGGTGACGGGCCGCATCAAGGCCATCAACGAAAACGGCGGCAGCGACCAGATGGGCAATCCTCTGCCCTTTATGACCATTGTGGAGACGACGGGCTTCCGGGTCAAGGGCTATGTGAACGAGAATAACGCAGGTACGCTGACAGAGGGTACCAATGTTGTGGTGCGCTCCCGCGTCAGCGATCAGACGTGGAAGGGGACCATCTCCCTGATCGACTGGGAGAACGCCCAGCAGGGCAACCAGAACCGCTATTATGACAGCGGCAGCGACGACACCGCCATGTCCAGCAAGTATCCCTTCTATGTGGAGCTGGCCAGCAGCGATGGACTGCTGCTGGGGCAGCATGTGTATATCGAGCCGGATTACGGCCAGGAGGCGGAGAAAGATGCCGGCACGCTGAAGCTGCCCGCTTACTATATCAACGATGCGGATTCCGCTCCGTGGGTGTGGGCGCAGAGCAGCAAGGGCAAGCTGGAAAAGCGGAGCCTGACGCTGGGCGACTATGATGCGGAGATGGATACATATGTCGTCACCGACGGACTGACCGCCGAGGACTACATCGCCTTCCCCGATGAGACGCTGAAGGCCGGTATGGCCTGTGTCACCTATGACGAGGCGACCTTTGATCCCGCCACCAACGGCGGCGACATGAGCAATATGGGAGATATGAGCGACACGGGCGATATGGGCGCCGTGGACGGCGGCATGGACGTGATGCCGGAGGGCGGCACGGAGGGCGTTGCGGACGCGGTGCCGGAGGACGGCGGCGCGGCGGCGCTGCCTGCCGCGGACGCCGGCATGCACGCTGTGGAGGGCTGAGCATGATCTTACAGATGCGCGATATTTGCAAGGATTATCCCATGGGCAAAACAGTGACCCGCGTGCTGAAAAACGTGGATCTGGACGTGAACGAGGGGGATTATCTGGCCATCATGGGGCCGTCCGGCAGCGGAAAGACCACGCTGATGAACCT
>CAKTKM010000190.1 GCA_934569425.1 uncultured Oscillospiraceae bacterium | reverse complement strand
ATGCTGAAGCTGGCCAAGGGCTATTGGGGCGCCAAGTCCAAGCACTTCAAGATGGCCAACGAGCAGGTCATGAAGTCCCTGACCTACGCATATGTGAGCCGCCGCCTGAAGAAGCGTGACTTCCGTCAGCTGTGGATCACCCGCATCTCTGCCGCCTGCAAGATCAACGGCATGAACTACTCCACCTTTATGCACGGTCTGAAGCTGGCCGGCGTGGAGATCAACCGCAAGATGCTGTCCGAGATGGCCATCAACGACGCCGTGGCGTTCACCGCCCTGTGCGACATGGCCAAGGCCAAGCTGGCGTAACAGAACAAAAAATCACCTGCCCTGCGGCAGGTGATTTTTTGTTGTCCGATATTTGCGGGAGCTGACGTCCGCCGTCCTCACCGCTTTGTATAAAACGTCTGCTTGGGGCCGGTGTCCTGCATCAGCGTGGCGGGATCCCAGAACCGGAACAGGTACAGCCCCGTGTCGTACAGGTCTCCTGCGCAGCCGCCGATGTGGCAGGCCAAAAGAAAACCGGCGATGAACTTATCCACCGGATCGCTCAGCAGTACCATCAGCAGCGGAAAGACCACGCTGAACACCGCGAAGGGCGTCAGCAGCGCCGTCAGCGCGGCCTTGCGGTAGACAAAGATGTCCGGTACGCCGCAGTAGGCGGCGCTCCATGTCAGCCCGAATGTCAGCCTGTGTCCGGTCAGCAGATGATAGGCCGCGCCGTGAAGCAGCTCATGCAGCACCAGATAGACCACCGCGGAGACGGCAAAGACCAGAAGCTTCCGCCAGACAGCCTCCGGCGGCGTTTCCAGCAGGGCGTCCCATGGCCGGATCAGCCGCCAGAACAGCACGCACAGCACCGCCATGACCGCAAGTGCCGCGAGATTCATCACAAGAGCGGGCTTCTTTTGCGTAAAGTCCACCGTCAGATGCGGAACATAGCCCTCCGGCAGCGTGTTCTCATAATTCCTCTGCCGCGTCATGACCGCCGGCCTCCTCCGGCTCCCACGGCTGCATCACCGCCACGCAGCGGTTGATGTTCTTGCCCAGCTCATAAAACTTCTTTTCATAGTCGGTCATCACGCCCACCGGCCCGTCCGCGTGCAGGCTGCGGGTCACCTCCCGCAGCTCCCAGCCGTATTGGGGGATCTCCTCCACCGACCACGCGAACAGCTTGTCGTTGTCGGTCTTGAAGTGGATCTCGCCCTCCGGCTTCAGCACCTTCCGGTACTGATTCAGGAAGTTGTGATGGGTCAGCCGCCGCTTGGCCTGATTGCTCTTGGGCCACGGATCGCTGAAGTTCAGATAGATCCGGTCCACCTCGCCCGGCGCGAACATATCCGGCAGCAGCGCCGCGTCCGCGTCGATGAAAAACACGTTTTTCACCCCGGCGTCCCGCGCCCGCTCCATGGCCACCACCATGGCGTCCGGCACCTTTTCCACGGCGATCAGCAGCACGTCCGGCTCCGCCTCCGCCGTTCCCACGGTGAACCGTCCCTTGCCGCAGCCCAACTCCAGCCGCAGCTCCCGCGCCTGCGGCATCAGCTCCCGCCACCGCCCCCGCAGGGCGAAGGGATCGCGGATCAGCCACGCGCCGCACTCCTCCATGCGGGGGACCAGATTTTTCTTTTTTCTCATTCTCATAGGGGATCTCCTCCCGAAACACATACAAAGATAGCGCCCCGATTATATCACAAAACCCCCGCCGTTGCAAACAGGAAAGTCCACACCCTCAAAATGCGCAAATTATCTCGCCGACTTTTGTGGAATGTGCTAAAAAAGCGCAACCACCCCTGTTGGGGGGTTGATAATTTTTAGACGAAGTACTATAATGTAACCTGTATGAGGATAGTTGTTTTTGATGCGTTAAAGCGCCGCAGTCACAACTGTCAAAAGGAAGAAGGAGGAGTTAACATGACGAATGTTCTGTTAGAGAAAAAGGGACACATTGCCATCGCCACCATCAACCGTCCCAAGGCACTCAACGCGCTGAACAGCGACGTGCTTACCGATCTGGGCGAGCTGGTGGATATTGTCAACGCCGACAGTGAGATCCGTGCGCTGGTGCTGACCGGCAGCGGCGAAAAGGCCTTCGTGGCCGGCGCCGACATCGGCGAGATGAGCACCCTGACCCCCGAAGAGGGCGAGGCCTTCGGCAAGCACGGCAACGACGTGTTCCGCCG
>CAKTKM010000189.1 GCA_934569425.1 uncultured Oscillospiraceae bacterium | reverse complement strand
GGGCTCCGCAGGGCAA
This sequence comes from uncultured Oscillospiraceae bacterium, assembly GCA_934569425.1. Taxonomy (GTDB): domain Bacteria; phylum Bacillota; class Clostridia; order Oscillospirales; family Oscillospiraceae; genus Vescimonas. Next base: position 2,200 of record CAKTKM010000189.1, on the reverse strand, counting down.
GGATAACGGGTAACGCCCGCCGAAGGCGACTTCAGGAAAAGTGCAACAGAGATATACCGCCCCGCCGCTCTCCCGCAAGGGTGCGGCGGAGCAAGGGTGGAAAGGTGAGGTAAGAGCTCACCCGACGGCGTGGAAGCGTCCGTCGCTGTAAACTCTATCCGGAGCAACACCGCTATGGAGCATACAGGTTGGCCCGACCGCTCCGAGGTGGCTTGAGCGCACCGGCAACGGTGCGCGTAGATAGATGACTGTCAAAACAGAACCCGGCTTACAGATCGGCTCGCACGATACGAAACAGGCGGCGGAACACGCCGCCTGTTTCTGTTTGCACAAAGAGTGGGCTGTTTTTCCGCTGCATGCCCCCTATAAATGCCGCGTTTTGTCAGATTTGTGAAATACAGCCCGAAAAAAGCGGCGCGTTTTGTCAGCAATGACACTTTACATTAGCGTGATAAAGTGGTAGAGTATTACCATACTAAAACAAAACCAAACGGCGCTGACAAAAACGCCACGGAAAAAGGAGAAACGTAACATGAAAAAGTTTTTGGCAATGGTGCTGGCGCTGGTGATGGCGCTGAGCCTTGTGGCCTGCGGAAATCAGGCTGATCCCAACGCGAACAATGACGCAAGCAACGACAACAGCGACACCCCGGCTGAGCTGACTTACGCCGTGGAAGCCGGCAGCGCCGGTGAGGCGGTGGCCAATGAGAAGGGCTGGACGGTCAACTCCGTTGCCTCTCAGGCGGACGCGCTGATGGAGGTTTCCGCCGGCACCTCCGATGCCGCCGTGATCGACCTGCTGATGGCCGACGCCATGGTGGGCGAGGGTACCAGCTATCCCGATCTGAAGGTCAACGAGGAAAAGCTGACCACCGAGCTGTACGGCGTGGGCTGCCGCAAGGGCAGCGATCTGGCCTCCTACATCAACATGATCCTCTCCGAGGCCTATGCTGACGGCAGCATGGTGGAACTGGCCAAGACCTACGGTGTGTCCGAGGGCGCCCTCGTGGAGCAGGCTGCCTGCGAGTTTACCGCCGCCGAGTCTGACAGCGATGTGAAGTACATTCAGGACAAGGGCAAGCTGGTGGTCGGTATCACCGAGTTCGCTCCTATGGACTTCAAGAACGACAAGGACGAGTGGGTCGGCTTTGATGCCGATATGGCCAAGAAGGTGGCCGAGAGCATGGGCGTGGAGATCGAGTTCGTGGTCATCGACTGGGACATGAAGATCAATGAGCTGGACAGCAAGAACATCGACTGCGTGTGGAACGGCATGACCCTGACCGAAGCCGTGCAGGCCGCGATGGAATGCACCAACGCCTACTGCAACAACGCACAGGTGGTCGTTACCAAGTAAAGCGTCCTCTGAGAAGAACACATCTCATCGGCAGAGAGCGGGAGCCGCTCTCTGCCTTTGGGCGGCTTTTGACTGTTCCTGATCCGATTGGTGATATTTTACTTAAAGGAGTTTTTGCATGTTCTGGACCGTGACCCTCGCGCTGCTGCAGAGTATGGGCGAGCTTTTCAAGATCTTTTTCCTGACGCTGCTGTTTTCGCTCCCGCTGGGGCTGTTGATCGCCTTTGCGCTGCGCAGCCGGTGCAAGCCGGTGAGCTGGCTGTTCAATGTGATCGTGTGGATCATCCGCGGCACGCCGCTGATGCTGCAGCTGATCATCATTTTCTATGGTCCGGGCAAGTGGTTCGATAACAACATTTGGGGCAATTTTGCCGATGGGCGCATGGCGGCCTGCGTGGTGGCCTTTGTCATCAACTACGCCTGTTACTTTGCCGTGATCTATAAGGGCGGCATCGAGGGCGTGCCGGTAGGACAGCGGGAGGCCGGCGAAGTGCTGGGAATGACCAAAAGCCAGATCTTCTTCAAGATCACGCTGCTGCAGATGGTCAAGCGTATCGTACCGCCCATGTCCAACGAGATCATCACGCTGGTGAAGGATACGTCTCTGTCCCGGATCATTGCCATTATGGAGCTGACCAAGGTGGGCGAGTCCTATATGAAGTCCGCCGGCATCACATGGCCGCTGTTCTACACAGGCGTGTTCTATCTGGCCTTTGTGGGGATCCTGACGCTGCTGTTCAACTATGCCGAGCGCAAGCTCAGCTATTTCCGCTAAGGAGGTGCCGCACATGGCGATCCTGGACGTACAACACATCGAAAAGCATTTTGGCGAGACCTCTGTGC
>CAKTKM010000188.1 GCA_934569425.1 uncultured Oscillospiraceae bacterium | reverse complement strand
CTGATCATCGGCGCCTTCTTCTCCATCGTTGTGGTCAAGCAGCTCTACGGCGGCATCGGCTGCAACTTCCTGAACCCGGCGCTGGCCGGCCGTGCCATCCTGCTGGCCAGCTATGCCACCGCCATGACCACCTGGACCCTGCCCACCAGCAAGATCGACACCGTGGTCTCCACCGCCACCCCCATGGCCATCATGAAGGAAGGCACTGTGGAGAAGTTCACCGAGCTGACCACCAACTACTCCGTTGCCGATATGTTCATCGGCCGCGTGGGCGGCTCTCTGGGCGAGGTTTCCGCGCTGGCACTGCTGCTGGGCGGCGCATGGCTGCTGATCCGCAAGGTCATCAGCTGGCACACCCCCGTGGCCTTCATCGGCACCGTGGCGATCCTGACCCTCATCTCCGCTCCCGCCGGTATCGACAATGTGCAGTATATGCTGTATAACGTCTTCGGCGGCGGTCTGATGCTGGGCGCCATCTTCATGGCTACCGACTATGCCACCTCCCCTGTTACCAAGCCCGGCCAGCTGATCTTCGGTATCGGCTGCGGTCTGATCACCTGCTTTATCCGCCGCTTCGGTTCCTATCCCGAGGGCGTGTGCTATTCCATCCTGATCATGAACTGCACCACCTGGCTGCTGGATAAGTACATCCGTCCCACCATCTATGGTGCGGTCAAGAAAGAAAAGAAGGAGGCGGCTAAGTAATGAAAATCTCCGGTAAGTTTATTCTCAAGGTCGCCGGTACCCTGACAGTGATCTCTCTGGTGGTTGCCGCCCTGCTGGGCCTGGTCAACGACGTGACCGCCGACAAGATCGCCGAGATCGATGCCGAGAACACCCGCGTCGCCATGAGCGCCGTGGTTCCCGAAGGAAGCGAGTTCACCGATAAGCTGGAGATCAGCGAGGACGTGGCCGCCGCCGCTGCTGCGCAGGGCGGCAAGCTGACCGAGCTGTACGGCGTGAAGAACGCCGGTGCTGATGCCGGTTACGTCATGAAGATCTCCGCCTCCGGCTCCCAAGGCACCATCGTAATGATGATCGGCGTGGATGCCAATAAGGCCATCACCGGCATCTCCGTGGTCAGCCATGCCGAGACCTCCGGCATCGGCACCAAGGTCGTGGGCAACGAGCCCAACTCCGCCGGCCAGCCTGTTCTGGATCAGTTCATCGGCATGTCCGGCGCCGGTTCTCTGGTGGTGGGCAAGACCGTGACCGCCATCTCCGGTGCTACCGTTTCCACCAAGGGCATTACCATGGGCGCCAATGCCGCTCTGGCTGCCGTGGAAGCGCTGGGCTAAGAAAGGAGGAGCTGTAATATGAATTTCGGTAAGCAATTCAAAGAGGGTCTGATCACCCAGAACCCCGTGCTGGTTCAGGTGCTGGGCATGTGCTCCACCATGGCCATCACCACGTCCTTCTTCAACGGTCTGGGCATGGGCGTGTCCGTGCTGATCATCCTGACCCTGTCCAACATCTTTATTTCCCTGCTGCGTAAGGTGATCCCCAACGAGGTGCGTATCGCCTGCTACATCGTGGTCATCGCCGGCTTCGTGACCTGCGTTGACCTGCTGCTGAAGGCCTTTGTCCCCGCGCTGTCCGCTTCTCTGGGCGTGTTTATCCCCCTGATCGTCGTGAACTGCATTATTCTGGGTCGTGCCGAGGGCTTTGCCTCCAAGAACGGCATCGGCGCCTCCGCAGTGGATGGCATTTGCCAGGGTATCGGCTATACGCTGGTGCTGATCGTCATGTGCGTTGTCCGTGAGTTCCTGGGCAGCGGCAAGTTCGGCGGCGGCCTGCTGGGCGGCGGCGCTCTGGGCAGCGCTCCCGGCGTGGTCATCTTCCCCGAATCCTTCGGCATTAAGGTTCTGACGCTGCCGGTGGGCGGCTTCCTGACGCTGGGCGCACTGATTGCTGTGATGCAGTGGGCGCTGGCCAAGAGCGAAAAGAAAAAGGAGGCCAAGTAAGTTATGTCTTTTACGACTTTGCTCGCCATTTCTCTTGGCGCGATTCTGACCAATAACTTTATCTTCTCCCAGTTTCTCGGCATCTGCCCCTTCCTGGGCGTGTCCAAGAAGATCGATACCGCCATCGGCATGGGCGCCGCCGTGACCTTCGTCATGGGTCTGGCCTCAGCCTTCTGCTATCTGATCAACATCGTTCTGGTGAATCTGCATCTGGAGTTCATGCAGACCGTGGCCTACATTCTGGTCATCGCCGGTCTGGTGCAGTTCGTGGAAATGTTCCTGAAGA
>CAKTKM010000187.1 GCA_934569425.1 uncultured Oscillospiraceae bacterium | reverse complement strand
CGGGACAGCTTCATGCCGCCGGAGGTGGAGCCGGCGCAGCCGCCGGTGAACATCAGCACCAGCAGCGCCATGCGGCAGAACGTGGGCCACAGGGCGAAGTCCACCGTGGCAAAGCCGGTGGTGGTGATGATGGTCACGGTCTGGAACGCCGCATCCGTGATGGATTCGCCCAGCGGCACCCCGGCCTGCACCCGCAGGTTCAGGCAGATCAGCAGCGTGACGCCCACCACGATGGCCAGATAGACCCGCAGCTCCTCGCTGCGCAGGGCGGCGCGGAGACGGCCGGTGACGGCCAGGAACAGCAGGGAAAAATTGACGCCGGCCAGAAACGAAAACACCGTCACGATCCACATCACCGCCGGACTGGCCCCGTTCAGCGATGTATTGTTGATGGAAAAACCGCCGGTGGCCATGGTGGTGAAGGCGTGGTTCACAGCGGAGAACCAGGTGGCACCCGCCAGACGCAGGCAGACCATCTCCAGCACCGTCAGCGCCACATAGATGGCGTAGAGGATCTTGGCGGTGCTGCCCACCTTGGGCACCAGCTTGGACTTGATGGGGCCGGGGCTTTCCGCCCGCATCAGGTACACCGCGCCGTCCCCCAGCTTGGGCATCAGCGCCAGGAACAGCACCAGCACGCCCATGCCGCCCATCCACTGGGTCAGCGAGCGCCACAGCAGGAGGCTGCGGGGCAGATGCTCCACCTCCGGGAACACCGTGGAGCCGGTGGTGGTCAGGCCGGACACCGTTTCAAATACCGCGTCCACATACGCGGTGAGCGCGCCGGTGAACACATAGGGCAGCGCGCCGGTGAGGGACAGGGCGATCCAGCCCAGCGCCACGGCCATGAAGCCGTCGCGGCTGTGCATCTGCGCCTTTTTCACCGGCACCAGGTGCAGCGCCGAGCCCAGCAGGACGCACAGCACAGCCGTGCCGAAAAACGGCAGCCACGCCTCGCCGTACAGCACCGATGCCGCCAGCGGCAGCAGCAGGAAGCCGGCCTCCACCCACAGCACATAGCTGGTGGTATTTGCGATCAGACGAAAGTTCATGTCGATACCTCAAATGTGCCGCGGTGCCCGCGGCAAAAGCAGGCACCCCCGGTCTGGCCGCGCAGCCGGCGGGGATGCCCTCTCTGATATAACCGGATTATATATCCCCCGGGCGGCACTGTCAAGCGTCAGGGCCGTCCGGCCCCGACAGGCGCGGCGGACCGGGGCCCGACTCCGCGGAGAGTGAGCAGACTGCCGCGGGCGGCGGATGGCGGCCGGAACGGCTGCGAAAAAACCTCCTCGGAGTAAAAAGTTTCGTAAGAATATCGCTTTTTATACTTCTTTACAGGAGTATGTTAAAATTTTTTCATGCAGTAAGTGGCACTTTTTTGAGAATTTTCCCTCGCTTTGACAACTTTTTAATTTTGATTGACTTTTTTCGCTTTTTGTGGCATTCTTTTCTCAACCTAAACTCTGTTCTGTACCGGCCGGACGGGTGTCCGCGCGGCGCAGACGAAAGGAGGGATCTGCCTTGAGCAGACTTGATATCAAGAGCCCCAGCCGCGCACAGACAGTGGTGGATAACCTCTACCGTGACGTGGAGCGCCGTATCGCCGCCAGTCCCCCGGGCCTATGTCCCGTGGATATGTCGCTGGCGTTCCTGACACTGTGCCACGCCCAGTCCTGCGGCAAGTGCGTGCCCTGCCGCATCGGTCTGGGGCAGCTGAGCAAGCTGATCGAGACGGTGCTGGACGGCACCGCCGACATGAGCACCATCGACATCATCGAGAAAACCGCCCGCACCGTCGTGAACACCGCCGACTGCGCCATCGGACGGGACGCGGCGCGGCTGGTGCTGGACGGTCTGGACGGTTTCCGGGACGACTACGAGGAGCACATCCAGCACCACCGGTGTCTGGCCGGTCTGCAGCTGCCCGTGCCCTGCGTGGCACTGTGTCCCGCCGGCGTGGACGTGCCGGGCTACATGGCGCTGGTGGGCGAGGGACGCTGCGCCGACGCCGTGCGCCTGATCCGCAAGGACAACCCCTTCCCCACCGCCTGTGCCTATATCTGCGAGCACCCCTGCGAGGCGCGGTGCCGCCGGAACATGATCGACGACGCCATCAACATCCGGGGTCTGAAGCGCTACGCCGTGGACCACGCCGGGGACGTGCCCCAGCCGGCCTGCGCGCCGCCCACCGGCAAGAAGGTGGCCATCATCGGCGGCGGCCCCAGCGGCCTGAGCTGCGCCTACTATCTG
>CAKTKM010000186.1 GCA_934569425.1 uncultured Oscillospiraceae bacterium | reverse complement strand
CCGGACTCGAACCGGTACGCTGTCGCCAGCGGTGGATTTTGAGTCCACTACGTCTACCAATTCCATCACACCGGCATGTGAACGGATTCATTATAACGGACAGCCGCCGTGATTGCAAGTGTAAATTTACTGTAAATCCCGCGAAAAATCAAAAAACTGGGACTACCAAACCATTGGCAATTGTGGTATGATACCATAGAAAAGGTACGCGATCCATGAAAGGAGGGCGGCGTGTGAAGAGAATCATAAAGCGCTTGTCGCTGCTGCTGGCTCTGATGAGCCTTGTGTGTGCGCTGTCGGGCTGCGGCATGGACGGCACGGTGGAGGATCTGTTCACCCTGCCCCGCATACCGGACGAATATACCGGCCTGAACCAGCAGATCGAGGCGCTGCTGGCGGATGGCTACGAATACGCCCCCCCTACGGTGGGACAGAACATCCAGTCGGTGCAGATGGTGGATCTCAACGGCGACGACGTGCAGGAGGCAGTGGTTTTCCTGCGGAAAAGCAGCGATGCCAAGCCGCTGAAAATTCTGGTGTTTGAAAAGCTGGGCGAGAGCTATGCGCTGCTGTGTACCGTGGAGAGCAGCGGCAACAGCATCGACAGTGTGTATTACGAGGATATGACCGGCGACGGCCGCAATGAGCTGGTGGTGGGCTGGAAGATCAGCAGCACCGTTCAGACGGTGGCGGTCTACAACATCGGCCGGGAGGCGATCCCCCTGATGAGCAGCAGCTATACCCGGTTCGTGGTGCATGAGCTCAACGGCTACACGCCGCCCGCCCTGTATGTGATGCGCAGCGATAACGACGGCACGCCGCTGGCGGAGGTCTATACATGGCAGACCAATATTCTGGCGGTGGCCTACCGCTGCGGCCTGTCCAGCACCATGGCCGACCTTGCGCGGGGCAGCGTGGTGAAGGGAACGCTGGTGGGCGGCAAGACCGCGGTATTCATTACCGGCGTCAACGACAGCGGCAATGCCGTGACGGATATTCTGACGTGGGAGAATCAGGGCGCCGTGGTGAACCTGACCATGGACGAGACCACCGGAAAAACACGGCTGATCCAGCCCTATTGCCAGCTGATCCCGCAGGACGTGAACGACGACGGCGTTACGGAGGTTCCCTTCCCCGAATGGTGGAACAACGGCAACGATACCCTGACCGCGTGGCAGCAGTACACCCGTATCGGCTGGAGCTATCAGGTGGCGCAGACCTATCATTGCAGCAGCGGCGGCTGGTATTTCCAGATGCCGGAGCGCTGGTGGGATCGGGTGAGCGTGAAAACCGCGGAGGTGGTGGCCGGTGAAAATCAGGTGACGGTGTATGTGGACGACGAGGAGGTACTGTCGCTCTATACCATCACCAACGAGAGCCGGGAGAGCCGCGCCGTCATCGGCGAGCGGTTCGTCCTGCTGCGCCAGCCCGGTACGATCTATGCCGCCGAGCTTTACAGCGCCGCCGACCGCTACGGCGTAACGGTCCAGACCGTGAACGAAAGCTTTCATTTGATGGCAAATGCGTGGCTGCCCTCCGGCAGTTGAGGGACGGGAAAGGAGAACCTATGAAAAAGGTATTGGTATTGGAGGACGAGGCCAGTATCCGTGGATTTATCGTCATCAATCTGCGCCGCGCCGGGTACGAGGTCATTGAGGCCGCCAGCGGCGAGGAAGCCTTGGAAAAGCTGAAGGCGCAGCGTGACATCCGTGTGGCGCTGCTGGACGTGATGCTGCCCGGTATCGACGGGTTCGAGGTGTGCCGCCGTCTGCGCGCCAATGACGCCGGCATCGGCATCATCATGCTGACCGCCCGCTCGCAGGAGATGGACAAGGTGACCGGCCTGATGACCGGCGCCGACGACTATGTCACAAAGCCCTTTTCCCCCGCCGAGCTGACGGCTCGGGTGGATGCCCTGATGCGCCGCAGCGGCGGCGGTACCGAGCAGGAGAGCCGGAACGACCAGCTGCTGAGCAGCCCGCCCTTCGCCCTGAACCTCCGCAACCGCACGCTGGAGAAAAACGGCCAGCGGGTGAAGCTGACGCAGGTGGAGTACGGCCTGATGAAGCTTTTTATGGAAAACCCCGGCAAGGCTCTCAGCCGCGAGGAGATCTTGGATACCGTCTGGGGACACGACTACTTCGGCGAGCTGAAGATCGTGGATGTAAACATCCGTCGCCTGCGGCTGAAGATCGAGGACGACACCGCCAATCCCACCTACATCACGACCGTGTGGGGCTTTGGCTATAAGTGGGGGCAGTAAGCGTGCCGGACAGGACTGAGA
>CAKTKM010000185.1 GCA_934569425.1 uncultured Oscillospiraceae bacterium | reverse complement strand
CTGGGCTATGAGCACATCAACGCCTCCTGCGTCTGCGGTGCGGAGCAGGTGAACCCCAAGGTGCAGTCCACCGTGGATGCCGACGCGCTGGCCCACATGACCGACCGCTGGGCCAAGTACAATATGGATGTCTGCGGCCCTGTGGCGCTGGATCTGGCTGTCAGCGAGGAGGCCTGCCACCACAAGCACTACACCGCTCCCGGCGCCGGCAAGGCCGACATCCTGCTGGTCCCCAATTACGAGGTGGGCAACGGCATCGGCAAGGCCGCCAACCTGTTTGGCAATGCCAAGAACGCCGGCATCATCCTGGGCGCCAAGGTGCCCATCGTGCTGGTCAGCCGCGCCGACAGCGCCTACTCCAAGCTGGCCTCCATCGCGCTGGGCAGCGTCCTCGCCGCCCGCATGGACCTGTCCTGACGGCGCTTTGCACAAGGATTTGTTTCGTCAGATTACGTTTTTGCTAAAAATACGGCGCGACATTGATAATTGCTTGACAATTACGGTGGACGTGGTATCATAAAAGCAGGGTTTTGTGTATCTGCGCCTGTGCGCATCAACAACAAAAAAGAGGAGATTATATCATGGTCAATCAGGAATTCTATAATCTGGGCACCGCTCCCTCCGTCATCCGCCAGCTGTTCGCCTACGGTCTGGAGCAGGCCGCCAAGGTGGGCGCCGACAAGGTCTACGATTATTCTCTGGGCAATCCCAGCATCCCCGCCCCCAAGAAGGTGAACGAGTCCATCCACAAGATCGTGGACGAGACCGACTCCATCAAGCTGCACGGCTACTCCATGGCCCCCGGCTTTGAGGATGCCCGCGCCGCCGTGGCCAAGGACCTGGCCGCCCGCTTCGGTCTGGATGTCAAGGCCAGCGAGCTGTTCTTCACCTGCGGCGCCGCGCCCGCGCTGATCTCCATCATCAAGGCCCTCATCGTGGACAGCGATTCCGAGATCATGGCCGTGGCTCCCTTCTTCCCTGAGTACCGCCCCTTCGTCAACGCCAACGGCGGCAAGCTGGTGGTGGTTCCCGCCGATACCAAGGCCTTCCAGATCCATCTGGACGCCGTGGAGGAGCGCATCACCGCCCACACCCAGGCCATCATCATCAACTCCCCCAACAATCCCTCCGGCGTGGTCTACACCGAGGAGACGCTGAAGGGTCTGGCCGCTCTGCTGGAGCGCAAGAGCAATGAGTACGGCCATCCCATCTACATTATCGCCGACGAGCCCTACCGTGAGCTGGTGTACGGCGGCGTGAAGGTCCCCTTCATTCCCTGCCTGTACAAGAACACCATCGTCTGCTACTCCTACTCCAAATCCCTGTCCCTGCCCGGTGAGCGTATCGGCTATGTGTACGTTCCCGGCTTCGCTGAGGACAGCCACGCGGTGTATGCCGCCATCGCCGGCGCCGCCCGCATCATGGGCCACGTCTGCCCCCCCACGCTGATGCAGAAGGTCATCGAGCTGTGCGCCGAGGAGCGCCCCGACCTGGTGGCTTACGATGAAAACCGCAACCTGCTGTACAACAGCCTGCGTGAGATGGGCTATGAATGCGCCAAACCCGACGGTGCCTTCTACCTGTTCGTCAAGGCTCCCAACGGCGACGCCAACGAGTTCTCCGAGAAGGCCAAGCTGGGCCACAACCTGCTGGTGGTCCCCGCCGACGGCTTCGGCTGCCCCGGCTACTTCCGCCTGAGCTACTGCGTGTCCAATGACATGATCCGCCGCAGCCTGCCCGCCTTCAAGGCCATGATCGAGTCCTTCAAGTAAGCGGTTCGCGGACAAATTGTATAAAAATGTCCCCCGGCTGTGCCGGGGGACATTTTTATACAAAATAATCGGAATCGCCGCCGCATATTTTTGCGTATTTTTTACTTGCAATCCACCGCCTCTGCGCCTATAATGGCAACATATTTTTTATTAAGAGAGGTGTTTCACGCATGAGCAAATTGACGATCCCTGCCGGCTACAAGACGCCGCTGTCCACCTACGAGATGCAGCGGGCCATCGAGTTCATCAAGAGCAATTTTCAGGTGAATCTGGGGCAGGCGCTGAATCTGCGCCGTGTCTCTGCTCCCCTGTTCGTGGAGGAGAATTCCGGTCTGAACGACAACCTCAACGGCGTGGAGCGCCCTGTCTCCTTTGACATCCCCGACGTGGGCGCTACCGGTCAGGTGGTGCACTCCCTGGCCAAGTGGAAGCGTCTGGCGCTGAAGCGCTACGACTTCAAGCCCGGCAAGGGCCTGTTCACCGACATGAACGCCATCCGCCGCGACGAGGAG
>CAKTKM010000184.1 GCA_934569425.1 uncultured Oscillospiraceae bacterium | reverse complement strand
CGGGACATCGAGAAGTTCATGGGCACCAAGGTGTACATGGAGACGTGGGTGAAGGTCAAGGAAAACTGGCGGGACAATGTGAATTTTATCCGGAGCCAGGGGTATAACGAGGAGTAAGGGCTTTTGCGCGCCGGTGTGGGGTACGGGGACGTTCCGCGCCACTGGGCGCGGGTCACTTTTGCCCACGGCGGCAAAAACTGCTTGAAACCTGCGGTTTCAAAGCTTCCGCGTGTTTGCCTCCGGCGGCCCCATTTCTTTCAGCAGCGAAAGAAATGGGGGAAAGAACGCCGCCAAAAACCCATGGTTTTTGGATTTCCTTCCGCCGTTTGCCGGTGCGCTCTGATTCGTCCGAAATGTTGAAGTGACGTATTTCTCTGAGCGCTGCCGCTTTTACTCTGAAATGCGCCGGTGCGCAGTTCTACATTTTGCATCTTCAGCGGCAGCGGGGATAGACGCAGGTCAATGCCACATTTCGGGTGGTTTTCGCTTTGCTGCATCCGTGTGGAACGCAGAACAGCAAGGCACAGTGTGCGGGGCGCGGGCGGATTTTCAAACCGCAGGTTTGAACGGCGTTTTTGCCCACTTTTGCCGCTGTTGGCAAAAGTGGGTCGCTCCGGAGAGCGAAACATCCTCTGCCGCGGGCGGTCAAATAGAAACCGACACCAATCATTCCCTGTGATAATTCCGCCGAGGGCCTCCATGCTAATGGCAGGGAGGTGACGGCCATGGATTACTGGGAGCTGTTCTGCGACACCGGCGCACCGGAGGCGTATCTGCTGTGGCGCGGCCAACAGGAGGCGGTATGCAAAACGGAAAAACAGTGACTACCGGCCTGGTGCTGCGGGTCACGGAGACAAAGGAAGCGGATAAGATCCTGACGGTGCTGACGCCGGATATGGGGAAGATCCCCCTTATCGCACGGGGCGCGCGGCGGAAAAACAGCCGCATTGCCGCCGCCTGTCAGCTGCTGGCCTACTCGGAGCTGACGCTGTACAGGCGGGGAAACTGGTACATGCTGGACGAGGCCTCCACGGTGGAGCTGTTCGACGGCGTGCGGCAGGACATCGTGCTGCTGGCGCTGGCGTCCTATTTCACGGAGCTGGCGGAGGCGGTGTGCGCCGAGGAGACGGCGGCGCCGGAGATCCTGTCGCTGCTGCTGAACGCGCTGTACGCCCTGTGCTATCTGGGCAAGGAGCCGCGGCTGGTGAAGGCGGCGTACCAGTTCCGGCTGCTGGCGCTGGCGGGATTCGAGCCGCTGGCATCCGGGTGCGCCGTGTGCGGCCGGGAGGAGCCGGAGGCGCCCATGCTGGATGTGGTGCACGGCGTGGTGCATTGCGGCGGGTGCAAACGGCCCGGCGGGCTGAGCATGCCGCTGACGGCGGCGGGGCTGGCGGCGCTGCGGCATGTGCTGTACTGCGACGGACGGAAGCTGTACAGCTTCACGCTGGAGCCGACGGCGCTGCGGGAGCTGGATCACGCGGGGGAGGCTTTCGCCGCCAGCCAGCTGGAGCGGAGCTTCCGGACACTGGACTACTACAAATCCCTTCTGGGATAATATGAGGACATACATATGAGCGATTTATTTGAAAAATCCATGCGGACGCTGGAGCTGCCCGCCGTGCTGGAGATGCTGGCACAGCGGGCCGTCAGCGACGAGGCCAAGGAGCGGTGCCGCCGGCTGCGGCCCTCCACCGATCCTGAGACGGTCAGCCATCTGCTGGACGAGACGGACGCGGCCAAGGCACGGCTGGGGCTTCACGGAAGCCCGTCCTTCACAGGGGTGAAGGATGTGGCGCAGCCGCTGAACCGCGCTGACCACGGCGGTATGCTGAACACCCGCGAGCTGCTGGATATCGCCGGGGTGCTGACAGCCACACGGCGGGTCAGCGACTACGACGCGGAGCGGCAGGGTGAGCCGACGGCCATCGACCGGCTGTTCTCCGCCCTGCGGCCCAACAAATATCTGGAGGACCGCATCCGCGGCGCCATTCTGGACGAGGAGACCATCGCCGACACCGCCAGCCCCGAGCTGGCGGACATCCGGCGGCAGATGCGGGTGGCGGCCACCAAGGGACGCCAGATCCTGCAGCGCATCATCTCCTCGCCGTCCTACGCCAAGGTGCTGCAGGAGGCCCTGATCACCCAGCGGGACGGGCGGTTCGTGGTGCCGGTGAAGGCGGAGTGCAAGGGCAGTCTGCTGGGTCTGGTGCACGATGTGTCCTCCTCCGGGGCCACGCTGTTCGTGGAGCCTATGGGCGTGGTGCAGGCCAACAACGAGATGAAGGAGCTGCAGGCCAAGGAGGACAAGGAGATCGACCGCATCCTGCG
>CAKTKM010000183.1 GCA_934569425.1 uncultured Oscillospiraceae bacterium | reverse complement strand
CGAACACGGAAGTTAAGCTCGCTTCTGCCCACGATACTTGGCTGGAGACGGCCCGGGAAAATAGGTAGCGCCAACACGAAAGCCTGTGACGAAAGTCGCAGGCTTTTCTTCTATTTGAAAAAAGTTCGGGAAGCCTCCGGCACCATCCCGTGACAGGTCAGTTCAGCTCACTTCTGTCCACGATACCTGGCAGGCCGACGCAGTAGATGGCGCAAATATGGAAAAACACCACCCGGTCGGGTGGTGTTTTTCTGTGTATAAATTTCACCTACACCCGAGTACGCCCTATACGGGGAAAAGCTACCCCTTACACGGGAATGCTTTCTGACGTGGAAGACGGCGGGGGATCCCTGCGGTACATAACTGCCAGCCCCCGCAGCAGTAGCGCTTCGCCAAGAAGGATCCGGTGTTGGCAGTACGGGATCACATATCCGGCAAGCCCACCGGTCGCAATGGCAGGCGCAGGTATTCCCAGCGCGGCTTCTAACCGATCCAGCATTCCGTCCACCATGGCGGCAGCGCCCAAAACCGTACCGCTGCGCAGACAGTCCACCGTATCTGCGCCCAACGCGCTGTGCGGCGGAAGCAGGTCAGACAAGGGCAGCCCTGTCCGCTGTGCCAAAGCTTCCGCACTTAGCTGCAGGCCGGGCGCGATCGCGCCGCCCAGAAAGGCGCTGCTTTGATCCAACACAGAAAAGGTGGTGGCCGTTTCCATATCTATCAGTATCAGCGGCGGCTTATATTGCGCCAGTGCGCCTTCTGCGGCGGCAATCAGATCAGCGCCAATAGACTCCGGATGGTCGATCCGGAGGGGGATCATGGTTTTTGCGGTCTCACCTACCACCAACACAGCGCCACAGAACAGTGAGGACAGCGCTTGCCGCAGCGGCGCTGTGACAGCAGCTACGACACTGGACAGGATCGCCCCCTCAAAACGTGCGGCGGGATAGCCGTTCTGTGCCAATAGCGCCTGAAGGGCGGCGAAATATTGGGCGGCGCACATGGTGCGGTCGGTTTTCAGACGCATGGTGTGCCGCACCGAAAGTCCGTCCATACAGCCCAGTAGAATGCTGCTGTTGCCTACATCCACTGCCAGGATCATGCTGCACGCCTCCGCATGGTCACGATCCGCAGAACGGTGGGAGCCAGAACGATGTTGACCGTCAGCTCCAGCAGGAAATTGATGCTCATAAACGCCGAGAGGACTGCGCTCCAGGCGGTATCGAAAAACAGCGCCAGCACAAGATACAGAACGCCGGTATTCACCAGCGGACACACAGCGGCTGCCGCAAGAACGGCTGCCTTCTCGCTGCGGCGTGCCGCCAGCCGGTATACGGCGGCGGAGCCTGCGCCGCACAGCGTTCCTTTTGCCACACAGGCGACGGAAGTGATCAGCGGATGCAGCGCCAGCATCATCTGACCGGAGGCATCCGCGCCGGTCAATACCATGACCAGAACCACCAGCCCAAACACGGTTCCCAGAAGTGCGCCGCTGCCGACGCTATAAAGGATGCCGCCCACCACAACCGGGATCAACGCCAGTGTGATGGGAAAGCTGCCGAAGCGGATGAAGGTGGCTGCCGTTTGCAGAGCAACGATAAGCGCGGTCAGCATACTCAATGCCGTCAGGCGGGAAAAGCTGTTTTTCATTTGTCAAACCTCCTGCTGTCGCTCCGCACACACGGATGCAACGCAAATTTGACCGCAGTATATCCGATCGCGGCAGCGCTGTCTATCACGACAGGGTAAAATTTGCGTAAAACCTCGGAAGGCACCCCCAAAAAGCAGGCAGTGGACAAAAGCCACCCGCCCGATAGGGCGGATGGCCACACTGAGACGATAATAAATCGTATTATTCCAACATAAAAATACAAAACGTATAGGGCTATTTTCCCCAACGTACCTTTTCCTCCGTCTCCTGCCGGACGGCCTGCCGCAGCGCGGTCAAGTAGGGGGAGAAGGCGACGTTCTCATCGGCATAGGTCAGGTTCAGTTGGTACTCCAGCGGCAGCCAGGTGTCCAGCGGTGACTCGTTGTGAGAGATCACTGCCTCCAGCTTGTCCAGCGCTTTGTAGACCTTGGCCTCCGGCGTTTCCAGCGCGTCCATCTCGGCATAGAGCGCCGCCATGTCCTGCCGGAAGGGCAGGGGAAGGGCTGCTACCCACTCGGCCAGCAGCCGATCCTCGGCGGCGGTGTCCGCCTCTGTTTTTTCAAAGGAAGGAATATCGCCGGTGAAGCACTCGCCAAGATCGTGGATCAGGCACATGTGGATCACCTTGTCCATATCCAGCGCCGGAAATTCGTCCCGGATCAAATAGGCCATCAGGGTGAGCCGCCA
>CAKTKM010000182.1 GCA_934569425.1 uncultured Oscillospiraceae bacterium | reverse complement strand
GTGTGGATCCTCCGGGGGCTGGGCGACGGCTACGCCCCCGGCTTCGGTACCCGGTATGTCTTCGTCAACCACCTGTGGTATCCCGCCGGCCCCGATGGCCGTCCCCGCCCCGGCAGCGTGGGAACGAAGACGCGGCCCCGCCCGCCCCGCAGCGGCGGCTTTGGCGGCGGCAGCCGGGGCGGTGGCTTCGGCGGCGGTGGCTTTGGTGGCGGCGGACATTGTGCCTGTGCCAGCAGCTGTGCCTGTGCCTGCGCCTGCGCCTGTGCCAGCGGCGGCCGTGCCGGATGCAGCGCCAAAAACCTGTATGGCGCCGTAAAGCTGTCCCCCTCCGCTGCCCGGCACCTGACGGAGCAATAAAAAGGAGCCGCGTCCCCTTTCGGGGCGCGGCTCAAGCGGGTGGGATATTGGAAAGCTTCCAAGAAGTATGGTACACCATCTCCGCCGTCTTGTCCATAGGAGGTTTTGACGGCTTTCCACGATGTTTGGCAAATCCCGTCGAAACGCACAAAAAATATGGCACTTTTGTGAACTTTCCCTAAAATTGCTGTGACACTCTTTTCAAATGCAGGGCAATGTGCTATACTATCAGCATGGATAAAGGGAAATCCCTCCCCGACCCAGTGTTCCGTACCCTAAGAAAGGAGCAACCAATATGAAGTTCACATTCGCCTGCAAGAAGATCACCCTGAACGACTCCATCAAGGAGTACGCCGAGAAGAAGATCGGCAAGCTTGACCGATACTTCGCGGAAGAAGCGGACGCTTTTGTGACCTTTGCTGTGGAGAAGAAAAACCGCTGCACCGTCGAGCTGACCATTCGCGCCGCCAACGGCACCCTGTTCCGTGCGCAGGCGGAGGATCCGGACGGCGACATGCGGGGCGCCATTGATGGGACCGTCAGTTTCATCGAGCGCCGCATCCGCAAGAACAAGACCCGTCTGGCCAAGAACTTGCGGCCCGAGGTCATGGAGCCGGAGCTGCCGGAATTCCATGTGGAGGAAGAGGACGAGTTCCATGTGGTGCGCACCAAGCGCTTTGCCGTCAAGCCCATGACCATCGACGAGGCGATCCTGCAGATGAACCTGCTGGACCATTCCTTCTACGTCTTCCGCAACGTGGCGGACGATGTGATCTCGGTGGTCTACCGCCGCAACAACGGCGGCTACGGCGTCATCGAGACGCAGGAATAACGAACATCATACTTCCACCGCCGCCCTTTCGGGCGGCGGTTTCTCTTTTCCGCGGAACAGCCTATCCCAGCAGCCCCGTTACATCCTCAATGGTCAATCCCTTCTGCAGCGCCAGCGTGATGCCGTATCCCATCACGCGCCCCAACTCCCTGACGCGGCTGTCAATATCGCGGGGCGTCAGAAACAGTGTTTCACCGTTCTCCTCCCCCGCATCCTCCTCCGTCAGCAGTCCGGCCGCGATAACGGTCGGCACTCCCACTGCAATGACCGGTACTCCCAGTGTTTCGGCATTGATGGCCTTGCGGTGGTTGCCGACGCCGCTGCCGGGGATCAGCCCCGTGTCCCCCAGCTGCACGGTGGCGCACAGCCGGGTGCGCTCCCGCGCCGCCAGTGCGTCAACGGCAATGACGGCGGTACTGCCGGCTGCCTGCACCGCACCCCGCAGCAGCTCCAGCGTCTCCATTCCCGTGTCCGCCAGAACCCCGGCAGACAGCGCCGCAACCGGCGTAAAGCCCCGGAACTGCTGCGGAAGCGCCCGCACCATATGCCGTGTCACCAGCAAATTCTCCAGCGTCAGCGGTCCCACCGCGTCGGCAGTCATGCTGCGGTTGCCCAACCCCGCCACCAAAACGGACGCGCCCTCCCCCGCCGCCGGAAGAAGTCTTTGCAGCTCTCCGGCCACACATACCGCGGCCCGGCGGAAAAAACCCTTCTCCCGCCGGAAGAACGGCCGCAGATCAATGGTCACATATCGTCCCACCGGCTTGCCCAGCCGCTCCGCCGCGGCCGGCGCGGTGATCTCCACCTCTGTTACCGGGTAGCCCTGCCGTTCATACTCCCGCGTTTCCACACCCTCCAGCCGGGAAATTTTCTCATTTTTTTGCAGCGTCTCCACGCTCTCCAGCGCCAGATCCGTCCGGATGCTCCTCATGTTTGTGGTCAGTCTCCTTTCCAAGGCACAAAATATTGTGGCTCATGGGCAGTTTTGCCGCCAAAAAAAGATTTATGCGAAAAAAACAAGTAAATCTGAAAAAAACCCTTGCAATTTCTGGGCAAAGATGCTAAAATATCATCCTGCGTGGGACTTTATGTCTACGTTAATGTCATAACCGAGGAGGTGTTTGGTTTGCCGAATATCAAGTCTGCTAAGAAGCGTGTTCTGGTGGCAGAGG
>CAKTKM010000181.1 GCA_934569425.1 uncultured Oscillospiraceae bacterium | reverse complement strand
GAATGAGACAGTCCTGCACATCGGGGTAGGTGATCTTCGCCTCGGATTTCAGGTACTTGTTGTTCTCCCGCAGGTATTTGTCGATGGCGCCCACCAGTGCAAGACGGGTCGCCTTTTCCGGGCTGCCGCCGTGCTCCAGAAAGCTGGAGTTGTGATAGTGCTCCACCACGGAGACCCGATTGGAAAAGCACAGCGCCACGCTGAGCTTTACCTTATATTCCGGTTTGTCGGCACGGTCACGCCCCCGGCGCTCCGCCTCCCAGAACACCGGCTCGGTAAGAGCGTCATCCCCTGCCAGCTCGGCAATATAGTCCTGAATGCCGCGGGGATAGAGAAATTCCTCGGTCTCAAATTTTCCGCTTTCCGTCTCGTTCAGCAGCCGGAAGGTAACGCCGGCATTGACCACCGCCTGACGCTTCATGGCATCCCGGTAGTATTCCAGCGGCACGGCAATATCGGTGAACACATCCAGATCCGGCAGCCAGCGGATACGGGTGCCGGTTTTCTTTTTGTTGGCGGTCAGCTCCCTGGTCTGAAGACCACCTATATTTTCGCCTTTTTCAAAGTGGAGACTGTATTCCCTGCCGCCGCGCCAGACCGTGACGTCCATGTAGCGGGAGGCATACTGGGTGGCGCAGGAGCCAAGGCCATTAAGCCCCAGCGAGAACTCGTAATTCTCGCTGTTTTCGTTGTCATACTTGCCGCCGGCGTACAGCTCGCAGAACACCAGCTCCCAGTTATAGCGGCCCTCCTTCTCGTTCCAGTCCACAGGGCAGCCACGTCCCATGTCCTCCACCTGAACAGATTTGTCCAGATAGCGGGTGACGGTGATGAGGCTGCCGTGACCTTCCCGTGCTTCGTCGATGGAATTGGAGAGGATCTCAAAGACGGCATGCTCGCAGCCGTCCAGACCGTCGGAGCCGAAAATGACGCCGGGACGCTTCCGGACGCGATCCGCGCCCTTCAGACTGGTAATGCTGTCGTCGTTATATACGTTCTTTTTTGGCATATGGAAAAACCTCCAAGGGTGGTAGGGGTAACGGGGTGATACACGCTACATATTGTACCGCATTTCGCCCTGCGGTGCAAGGGGCTTGCGGTCGAATATGACCGCTTCCGAGATGGTTTTGCAGGAAAAGTTGGGAGGGCGGCGCAAAAAATAACCCAGTGGCAACCAGCGGAACCCTCCGGCAGAACGGGGTTTTTCACACTTTCCACATGTTTTTCCACCAGCATTATGTCAACCAGTTTTTTGCGGAAATGTTGCTGTTTTTCTCCGGAAAAACGCAGCCTTCCGGCGGTCGGGGAAGGCACTGAACGACAGATGGAAAGAGGGTATGCGCGATAGCGCATACCCTCTTTGGTGCTTCACAGGCAGCTTACTCAGCCTTGGGTGCCTCAGCAGCGGCAGCCTCCTTGGCAGCCTTTTCAGCAGCGGCCTTCTTCTCGGCAGCAGCCTTCTGGGCGGCCTTGAACTTTTCCTTCTCCTCGGGAGTGGGGATGGGTTCAATGGCATTGCGGGGGCAGGCCTTGGCACACATGGTGCAGTTGCGGCACTTGCTGTAATCGATGACGGCCACGTTGTTCTCCACATGGATCGCATCGAACTTACAGGTACGCTCGCACATACCGCAGGCAATGCAGCTGGCGGCGCAAACCTTGGTGACAGCGGGACCCTTGTCCTTGTTGGAGCAGTTGACAAACACCTTCTGCTTGTAGGGAACCTCCACGATCAGGTGGTGGGGGCAGGCAGCGCGGCAGGCACCGCAGTTGGTGCATTTCTCCTTATCCACAACGGCAACGCCGTTTTCAACGTGGATGGCATCGAACTTACAGGCAGCCACGCAGGAGCCGAAGCCGAAGCAGCCGTACTTGCAGGCCTTGGCGTCGCCGCCGCAGACCTTGGTGGCAGCCAGACAATCCTTCACGCCGCGGTACTCGAAGTTCTCCTTGGCGTTGCAGCCGCCGTTGCACAGCACATGCGCCACCATCTTATCGCCGGAGGGAGCCTCCATGCCCATGATGGCAGCGATCTTCGCTGCGTTTTCCGGACCGGCGGGGGCGCAGGCGGTAACGGGAGCCTTACCGGCCAAAATGGCCTCGGCGCAGCCGCCGCAGCCGGGATAGCCGCAGCCGCCGCAGTTGGCGCCGGCCAGACACTCCATAATCTCCGGCAGACGGGGATCTACCTCGACCTCGAACACCTTGGCAGCAATGGCCAGGATCAGGCCGAAGATGATGGCCAGAGCGCCCAGAACGACGATGGCCCAAATCAAAGTACTCATTCTTCTCTACCTCCTTACCAGACCTTCAGGCCGCTGAAGCCCATGAAGGCCAGCGCCATCAGGCCGGCGGTGACCAGCGCG
>CAKTKM010000180.1 GCA_934569425.1 uncultured Oscillospiraceae bacterium | reverse complement strand
CAATAGCACTGTGTGTGGGAAAAAGAGAAACTGCACCAGCCCCGTTACCAGCGCTGTGGCGGCAATACAGCCGGCGGTGGTTTTATGTCCGTATTTTTCCTCAATGCCCGGCCCCACCAGCAAAAGCAGCAGCATGTTTCCCATATAGTGTTCATAGTCCGCGTGTCCCAGCACATGCCCGAAAAAGCGCACATAGGTCAGCGGGTCTGTCAGCGGCGCCCTGTATACGCTGAAGTAGCGATAGGTGGTGGCGCCGTCCGTCCAGTTACCCAGCAGCAGCGCTCCCAGTGCCAGCAGGGCAAAGGTCAGGATCACCGGAGCGTTCAGTCGGATCACAATACGTCGTTTCAAGGGAATATCCTCTTTTCAAAATGGAATAGTTATATTATAATGGAAATGTTGAAATTTGTAAACGGGAGGTTTGCCCCATGAAGAAAAGCAAACGCTGGCTCAAAGCGACCCTGTTGTTCCTGCTGGCGCTGGTTCTCCTGACCGGCTCCTATGTGGCCTATGTGTTCCTCGATTACCACCGCCTTGGAAATATGGAGCTGACGCCGGAGGGCAGCGGGACGGAAAGCACCCTGACAGCAGGGAAAGCCTATACGGTCATCTCCTATAACATTGGCTTCGGTGCCTATGAGGAGGATTACGGCTTTTTTATGGACGGCGGTACGGAATCCTGGGCATGGAGCGAGGAACGGCTGACAGAGAACCTGAACCATATTGCCGGTTTTCTCGCAGAGCAGCAGGCAGACTTCTATCTGCTGCAGGAGGTAGACATTGATTCCACCCGCACCTATCATATAGACGAACGCCGGTCTGTGTATCAGGCGCTGTTCGGCAAAAGCCATGTTTTTGCCCAGAACTATGACTCGCCCTTTTTGATGTATCCTCTGATCCATCCACACGGCGCCTCAAAATCCGGCCTGCTGACGTTTTCCGTTGCCCCTATTCTTTCCGCCAGAAGGGTGGAGCTGCCGGTGGAGAACAGCGTCATGAAGCTGTTGGATCTGGATCGCTGCTATTCTGTCAGCAGAATACCAGTGGATGGCAGTAAAGAACTTGTCCTTTACAATCTGCATCTTTCCGCCTATACCTCCGATGGCACCATTGCCACCGAGCAGCTGAAGCTGCTGCTGACCGACATGCAGGCGGAATATGACGCCGGGAACTGGTGCGTGGCTGGCGGCGACTTCAACAAGGATCTGCTGGGGGATTCCGCCCGTTATTTCGGCGAAGCGGATCAGGAATACTCCTGGGCGCAGCCCATTCCCTCCGGTACCCTTGACGGCTTCGATGTGGCGCTTGTCGCCCCGCTGAACGAAGCCGACCCCCTCCCCAGCTGCCGCAATGCCGACGGCCCCTATCATGAAGGGCAGTATGTCCTGACGGTGGACGGCTTTCTGGTGTCGGACAATGTGACGGTGGAGCACAGTGAGGTGGTGGACACCGGCTTTCAGTGGTCGGATCATAACCCCGTCAGCATGGTCTTTACCCTGAACAGAGCGGAGGATTTCGGAAAATAATGTACCGATAACGGCATTTTATGTACCAATAACGCCCCGTTATGTACCGGAACACAGGCAACAAAAGGCAACAACAGACAACAAAAAAGCTGTGCGGAGAGCAAAGGTCACCGCACAGCTTTTCCAATAGTTTTCTTATAATTCCCGCTTGATACAGGCGATGGCTCCCTTCTCCAGACGGCTGACCTGCGCCTGCGAGATCCCGATCTCCGAGGAGACTTCCATCTGTGTCTTCCCCTGACAAAACCGCATCGCCAGTATGCTTCGCTGCCGCTCGTCCAGCCGGGCGATGGCATCCTTCAGGCTGATCTGCTCAAGCCAGTGTTCATCGCTGTTTGCGTTGTCCCGGACCTGATCCATCACGCATACGTTGTCCCCCGCATCAGAATACACCGGTTCATATAAGCTGACCGGATCCACAATGGCATCCATGGCCATGACCACCTCCTCGCGGGGGATCTGCAAATGGGAAGCGATCTGTTCTACCGTCGGCTCGCGCTGCTGCTGCGCCATCAGCTGCTCTCTGGCCTGCAGCACCTTGTAAGCGGTATCACGCATGGAGCGGGACACACGGATCGCGGAGTTGTCCCGCAAATACCGCCGGATCTCGCCCACGATCATCGGAACGCCATAGGTACTGAAGCGGACGGGCTGGTTCAAATCGAAATTATCAATAGCCTTGATGAGGCCGATACAGCCTACCTGAAACAGGTCGTCCACATTTTCGCCCCGCCCCAGAAAGCGCTGGATCACCGACAGGACAAGGCGCAAATTGCCGCAGATCAGCTGCTCACGGGCGTTTTTGTCACCGGCGCGGCAGCGGCGCAGCAGCGTCATCATCTCCTCGTTTTTCAACACCTTCAGATCCGCCGTATTGATAGCGCAGATCTCC
>CAKTKM010000179.1 GCA_934569425.1 uncultured Oscillospiraceae bacterium | reverse complement strand
GCCGTGGGCATGGCGTCCCAGATCTGCGGCTTCAATCTGGGCGAGGTGTGCGACACCACCATCGCCTATCTGAAAAATCCCGATCACGACATCGCCTCCACGCTGCTGGCGCCGGATTTTCCCACCGGCGGACAGATCCTCTGCGACGGCGATGACCTGCGGGAGATCTACCGTACCGGCCGCGGCGGCGTGAAGATCCGCAGCCGCTACCGCTATGATAAAAAGGAGAACCTGATCGAGGTCTACGAGATCCCCTATTCCACCTCCATCGAGGCCATTCTGGATAAGGTGGCGGAGCTGGTGAAGACCGGCAAGGTGAAAGAGATCAACGACATGCGGGACGAGAGCGACCTCAGCGGCCTGAAGCTGACCATCGACCTGAAACGGGGCGTTGATCCCGATAAGCTGATGGCCAAGCTTTACCGCCTGACCCCTCTTCAGGATACCGTCAGCTGCAATTTCAACATCCTCATCGCCGGCCAGCCCCGCGTGCTGGGGGTAGGCGGCATTTTGGAGGAGTGGACGGCGTGGCGCACGGACTGCGTCAAGCGCCGCGTCTACTTTATCCTGAAGAAAAAGCAGGAAAAGCTGCACCTGCTGCTGGGTCTCAAGCGGATCCTGCTGGACATTGATAAGGCTATCGCCACCATCCGGGAGACGGAGGAGGAGGCCGAGGTCATCCCCAACCTGATGATCGCCTTTGGCATTGATCAGGTGCAGGCGGAATATGTGGCGGAGATCAAGCTGCGCAACATCAATAAAGAGTACATTCTCAAACGGGTGGCGGAGGTGGACTCCCTCCGCGACGAGATCGACGATCTGGAGGACACCCTGTCCAAGCCCCAGCGCATCCGCCGCATCATCATCGACGAGCTGACGGAGGTGCGGAAGAAATACGCCATTCCCCGCCATACCGAGATCGTCTACGGTCACGAGTTGCCGGAGGAACCGGAGGAGGAGCCGGTGGACGACTACCCCGTTCACCTTTTCCTCAGCCGCGAGGGTTACTTCAAGAAGATCACGCCCCAGTCCCTCCGCATGTCCGGCGAGCAGAAGTACAAGGAGGGCGACGGCCCCAGCCAGTATTTTGAAACCACCAACGCTGCCGAGCTGCTGTTCTTTACGGACCGGCAGCAGGTCTATAAGACCCGCGCCGCCGAGTTCAGCGAGACGAAGGCCTCGGCGCTGGGCGACTATCTAAGCGCCAAGCTGGGCATGGACGAGGGCGAGAGCGTGATCTATCTGGCGTTGGCCGGGGATTACAGCGGCTTTATGCTGTTCTTCTTCACAAACGGCAAGGCAGCCAAGGTTCCCCTGAGCGCCTACGCCACCACCTCCAACCGCCGCCGCCTGACCGGTGCTTACAGTGACAAAGCGCCGCTGGCCGCCGTGCTGGCGCTGCGGGAGGATACGGAGCTGGCACTCTACACCAACGAACCCCGCTGTCTGCTGATGCACACCGCCGCCCTGACCCCAAAGACCACCCGCACCACACAGGGTGTGTCCGTCATGACCATCAAGCCCAAGTACCATCTGGAGCGCGTGGCACCGGAGGCAGAGACCGGCATCACCAATCCCGCCCGCTACCGTACCCGTACTATCCCTGCCGCCGGCGCGCTGGTCAAGCCCGAGGACAGCGACGAGAAGCAGATCACGCTTTTGTAAAGGAGGCCACGCCATGAATCGCCGCATCACGGCCCTGACGCTGGCGCTTGCCATGCTCCTGCCGCTGACCGGCTGCTCCCTGCTGGAGCGCGGCTACAGCAGCGTCAACCGTCACGAATATTCCTATTACGAGAGCACCGAAAAGGATGTGCTTCAGCCGGAGACCTATCAGGATCTGGTGAATGCTCTGCTGGTGCTGGTGGATGACCACGCCGCGGAGGGAACCATCTGGCTTTCTGCTGACAGCGATGCGCTGGAGCCGGAATCGGCTATCGAACAGGCCTGTCAGGAGGTGCAGCGGGAAACTCCCATGGGGGCGTATGCCGTGGAGTATATCACCTACACCCTGTCGCAGGATAACCGCGCCTACAGTGAGATCAAGCTGTCACTGGGCTATCGCCGCACCGAGGCGCAGATCAAGGACATCGTCCATGCCACCAGCATTTCCGCCATCCATACGCTGCTGACCGCCGCCGCCGAAAACGGCGCCGCTGAGCTGGTGGTTCAGGTGAGCTATTTCAAGGATCAGGCGCAGGAGGTGCGCGATATGGTGGCGCAGGTGCAGCAGGAGCAGCTGGGCGACGGCGGGGAGGACTGGCAGGTGGCCTTTTATCCCAACGACAGCGCGGCGGGCATCATTGAGATCTTGCTGAAAAATTAGAAAATCAGGATTGACAAACGTAAGGATATTTGCTATAATATATCTTGCGTTTGCGGGCGTAGCTCATCTGGTAGAGCGCGACCTTGCCAAGGTCGAGGTAGCGAGTTCGAGCCTCG
>CAKTKM010000178.1 GCA_934569425.1 uncultured Oscillospiraceae bacterium | reverse complement strand
GTTTTGATTACATTCAACTACAAAGACGGCACAAAAACCATCACTTTCGATGAAATCGCCGCCAAAGATGCCCCAGATGGCAATGGTTCGGATTTGGGTTGCTTCGCTCCACCACACAAGAATCAGGCGAACCCCACAATCTACTTCGTGGGCGCGTTCTTCGTCCTGATCATGCCGCTCCCTGAGCGGTAACAAAAGAACCACTGCATAAGGTCAATGCCTTTTGTAGTGGTTCTTTTGCTTTTTACAGTATCAACGAATCACATTGTTTTCTTTATTCACTTACTACATTATTCAAATAATCCTGTCTGCGCCAGAATCGTGAGCGTCCCAATCACACTCATAACCAGCGCGTACCATGAATACCACGGCATGATCTCCGGTGTATGCTTGGATGCCATACAAACGCTGGTAACTGCGCCGATCCAGATCACCGCAATACAAACCCATGCCACCTCTTCACCCCCTTTCCTCCCCCGGCTCCCCGCCGGGGCTTTTTCATGCGCTCTTCTTTGAGTCGGTGGGGTTTGGGCGGTGCTGACAAAAGAGATATTCCATTCTCAGACCCGGAAAAAGCAGATTCCGAACCTTTTCAGCTTCCGGGTATGTAAAATCTGTTTCACCGTTGATTTTGTTTCGGGCAGTTTTCTCTGAGCAACCAATCGTACTCATAATGTCCTTTACCGTCAGGCCGTTCCGTTGCATCTCAGCTTTCAAATTGTCCATAGCTTAATCTCCTTTCTCCTGTTTTGATTTTGCCTTATTTGGTAAAATCTATTTTGATTTTATATCCTTAAATGGTAATCATCAACACCCTTTTGAAATAATTTATACAATTCGGTAATTTATTATTGACTCGCAGGGTTCTGTTATTTATAATGGGGCTATACTATGAAAGGAGAAAATCCCATGTGGCTTGAAAATCTAATCCGATTAAAAAAGAGTAGCGGCATGACAATTGAACAGATATCTTCCGCTTCCGGTGTGCCCAAGGGCACACTAAACAAGCTCTTTGCAGGCCAGACAAAAGATCCTCAGTTGTCCACCGTTTCCGCCGTGGTTCACTGCATGGGGTATACTCTCGATGATTTGTCTGATGATACCGTAAGCGGTAAAATCCAGCTTACCCCCGCCCAGACTGCCCTGCTGGACAACTTCGACCAGCTGAACGAAGAGGGCCAGACCAAGGCACTGGACTATGTAGAGGATCTGGTTCTCACCGGACGTTATAAAAAAGCTGCTGAGCATGGCGTGGCTGCAAAGGAAGCATAAAAAATAACCGCCTTGGTCACCCAAAGCGGTTAAGTTGTATATGATGGAGGAAATCAGCATGTCCTTAACGTTTCAAATCTGCGTCATCCTTGCAGTATTTCCGGTCATATTTTTATATTATCTGAAGCATCACCCAGAAAAGATAGACGAATATGCAGTTCGGCCCACTCGCCAAAAAATCGTTCACAAACTTCTCTTTTGGTTTTTGGGTTTCTCCGTCTTTTCTGTATACCTCCTCACTTTTTCTATCGGTTTTAGTGTGGTTACCACTGATATTGCCGTGGCTTACGGTTTCGGATTTTCAACCGGGTTAATGTGTTCCATCTGGATCATGTACGCCCTCGCCAAACTTTTGCCCACCTATCCTCGCTCTTCGTTTCTGACCAGCATCATTGTTTTCTCCATTGTCTTTGCACTTTGCTTTATCGAACCTTCGATTATGCTTTCCGAGCCGCTGCTTAACGATAGCACGGTTCAGGTTCTTTCACTGATTATTCTTGTCATCGCCGCACTCTGGATGAACTCTCATCTATCAAAAGAAACTGCAGTTCCTCATGTGGATGAAATTCCTGAATCCAATTCTGCTACCTCTAAAATTGACTTGGCAAAGTTGGTCGATAGTGTGCCAGACATCAGCACCACTTCCACGCAGGTTTCCAAAGATGCACCAGCGGTGACAGAAACGGCAGACAAATCCGTTTCCCATGATGAGACTGTTCCAACGATCATCGTTTCAGAACCACAAGCTCAAATCTCCACTCCTCAAAAGAAACATCCGAACCTTCCCCATTGGGTAATTACAATCATTTTGATTGTCACCTGCATTCTTTGCGTTTTGATTGGTTATCTTGCCGGTGGTGGCTATTTGTCTGAAGATCTTGTTCCTAATTCACCTTATATTCAGAAACTCAAAAAAGCCGAAAGCGATGCTGCCTCTAAGGGATATAAGAAAGGCTATCACGATGGTCGGGACGATGGCTATGTTGCCGGGAAAGAATACGGTTACAGAGAAGGTTATAGCGATGGCTATGATGAGGGTACTTCTGACGAATTAGCTCTTTTATTAGACGACTATTTAGGATAATACAAAAATAACCCCGCCAGTGCGACATGAACTGCACCCCATTTGTTAGACAGTATGGTATACTGTTTAGGAAATGGGGTGTTTTTGTATGCCAAAGGGAC
>CAKTKM010000177.1 GCA_934569425.1 uncultured Oscillospiraceae bacterium | reverse complement strand
CACTGACACCGCTGCTGCTGGCGCGGTGCTTCCTGCTGAACGGCGGATTCGGTCTGGTGTTTGGGCGGCTGTACCGGAAATACGGGATCCAGTACGCCATGCTGAGCCATGCGCTGCTCCATATGATCAGCAAGCTGATCTGGACGGTGTTTGTATAAAGAAGCGCGCTGACTTTGCGTGAAAGCCAGCGCGTTTTGGGATATTTCCCGCGGGAGGAGTTGCCAACGGAGGCAGGATCGGGTATGATGGAGAAAACAGGGGAGGGGACGCATGGAATGGGAAGCTTAACATTATACGCCGCGCCGATGGAGGGGTTGACCACCCGCCTGTGGCGGCAGACACAGCAGGAGATCTTCGGCGGAGTGGACAAGTACTTTACGCCGTTTCTCTCCCCCAACGCCAATCTCAGCTTCCAGCAGAAGGAGCTGGACGAGATCCCCGGAGAGAAGGACACGGTGCCGCAGTTGCTGACCAACCAGGGCGACCACTTCATCTGGGCGGCACGGGAGCTGAAGGCACGGGGATATGAGGAGGTCAACTTCAACCTCGGTTGCCCCTCCGGCACCGTGACAGCCAAACGGAAGGGCGCAGGTCTGCTGGCCGATCCGGAGGGGCTGGAACGGTGTCTGGACGAGATATTTGATGCCCTGCCGGATATGCGCGTGTCCGTCAAGACCCGCATCGGGAAGAATGATCCGGCGGAGTGGGAGGGGCTGCTGACCCTGTATAGCCGCTATCCCATCCATGAGCTGATCGTCCATCCCCGGATACAGAAGGAGTTTTACAGGGGCGCCGTCCACGAGGAGGCCTTTGCACAGGCACTGGCCGCCTATACAGGGCGGCTGGTCTACAACGGCGACCTGTTCACGGCGGAGGATGTGGCAGCGTTTCGCAGCCGGTACCCGCAGGTGGACACAGTGATGACAGGGCGGGGACTGGTGGCCGACCCTTCCCTCGGGCGGCAGGTGAAGGGCGGGGCGCGGGCGTCGCGGCAGGAGCTGGCGACCTTCCACGACACGCTGCTGGAGCGGTATTGCCGCCGCCTGAGCGGCGAGACGTCGGTACTGCACCGGATGCGGGAGCTGTGGAACTATCTGTGTACGGGGTTTCAGGAGACGGAGCGCCCCCTGAAGGCGATCCGCAAGGCCAAGTCCCTTGCCGCTTACGAGGCGGCGGCAGGTGAGATCCTGCGGAATTGTCCCATGGAATAAAAAATATCCCCCGAACGGGGGGATATTTTTTATTCATCTTCCAATCTTCGCAATCCTGCCACATTGGACACCGGCAGGGAGAAGCTGATGGCTGCGGCGGGGGTAGAGGGGCCGGCATTCTGATTGATGGCGTTCATGATGGCGGCCTTTTCCTTGTTGCTGGCCACGATGTAGATCACATCCTTTTCATTGGCCAGCGTCACGCCCAGGAATTTCTCCGTGCCGATGGCGCCGGTACCCTTGGCGTGCAGCACAGTGCCGCCGCCGGCGCCGGCGCTGCGGGCCGCGTCCATCACCATATCCGAATGACCCTCGTTCAGGATCACCACGATCAGCTCATAGTCAAAGTTCATGCTCGGTACACCTCCGCTGGCGGTCTTGCCGCCGTCTGTCAGATAGGCCAGCGTCCGGCCGCTGCCGACGCTTTTCAGGGGAACGGCCAGCATAAGGCCGTTGCCGGGAATGTCGATAAACAGCTTGCGCTTGGCAGCGCGGAACAGCTGCTTCATGCTCTCGGTTCCCACCACCGCGCCGGTGACGGCCTTTTCCGTGCGGGTCAGGCCGTAAAGCTCCAGCTGCTGCGTGGTGGCGGTGCCGCGGCAGAGCATGGTGGTCACCAGATTCAGCCCCGCCTCCCGGTACAGCGCCGCCATATCCTCCGACCGGTCACGGTCGGTGATGCTCATTAAGTAGTATAATTCCATATCAGGCCACCTCCCACAGCTCGATAACGCCCTCGTCGGAGAAGACGGGCGCGGTCTCCTGCGCCTTGTTGCGGCGGGTCTTGATCACATAGATGGCGCCCATGACCTGCACCACGATCAGGGGCATCATGGCCACCAGTGCCACAAGGCCGAAGGCGTCGGTCATGACGTTGCCGCCCAGCGCGTTGGTGGCGCCCATGGCGAAGGGCAGCATGAAGGTGGCGGTCAGCGGGCCGGAGGCCACGCCGCCGGAGTCAAAGGCGATGGCGGTGAAGATGCCGGGAACGAAAAAGCTGAGTCCCAGCGCGACGAGATAGCCCGGCAGCACGAACCAGAGGATCGAAATGCCGGTCAGCACCCGCACCATGGCAAGTCCCATAGCGGCGGCCACGGCGATGGACAGGCTCATGCCCATGGCCCTGGAGGAGATGGCGCCGGCGCTCAGCTCCTCCACCTGCTTGTTCAGCACATGGACGGCGGGCTCGGCGTTGATGATGAACCAGCCCATCAGGGTGGCCAGGGGGATCAGCAGAAGGCCCAGACCCTCGTCCACGAT
>CAKTKM010000176.1 GCA_934569425.1 uncultured Oscillospiraceae bacterium | reverse complement strand
CCCCGTTTACAGGTCAATTTTTAGGCTGATGCGCATCGCCGCCAATCCAGCAAACCATTGCGGCACAACGCCTTTAAGTCATTTCCGGTAGCTCCACATCCCATTGGATCGGCTCCATACCCAGCGACCGCACTGCGGAAATAACATGGTCGTCATATTCGCCGTAAGGGCAGCGGATCAGAGTGGGACAGCAGCCGGTGACAGCCTCGATTTTTTCACAGCTTTCCTGAATGTCCGCCACGATTTGAGAGGAGCTCAGGCTGTTATAATGATCGTGATGGGTGGAGTGGCTCATGACCTCGTGACCCGCATCGTGGAGCGCCTTTACCGATTCCGGGTATTTATCCACCCAGTCTCCCACCACAAAAAAGGTGGTTTTCACGTTGTATTTTGCCAGAATGTCAATAAGATGCTGGGTGTCCTCATTTCCCCACGCGGCGTCAAAGGAGATGGCACACAGCTTTTCCTTGCGCTCCACCGAATAGATGGGCAGCTGCCGCGCTGTAGTTGCCGCCGTCCGGGACGCCGGGTATAGTGTAATGCAGAACAGCCCCGCCGCCGCGGCAAGGGTACACAGCACCACCGCCAGACGGCGGCGCAGCAGCAGGACTTTGACCCGATTCTCTTTCATGTTATCCCCATCCTTTCTGCCCCCAGCCTATGCATCCCGCCGCTGGAAAAGACCCCTCGGTCCCGAAAACGGCACGGCTCGGTCTATTGGTGTTCTTTTCGGGTCGATTGATGCCGGAGATGTCCGAGAACGATATGAAAAGACGGATCATCAGCGTGCTGTTGGCACTGGTGCTGGTGCTGAGTCTGCTTCCCACCACGGTGTTGGCCACCCAGCCTGACGCGGTGACGGAGGAGGAGACCGTTCCGCTTCCGCAGACGGAGGAGCAGCCCCAGCAAGTGCCGGACGCCGGTGAGGAACAGCAGGAGGCCGTGCCTGTCATGAGCAGCGGCGCGAATGCCCACCATCACTGTGTCTGAGGTGCGTTTCACGAGGCCGTGGGAGATCACGACGCGGAAGCTGCGGAAGAGTGGAGCGGCGTCGAATATCTCAGCGAGATCAAAGGCTCCGGACGCTATTATCTGACCAGAAACGTGTCATTGGCTGGCGTCAGCTATGGCGGAGCGGCGGTAGATAACAGCGGCGCGTTTGCCCTGTATGGCGGAACCATCCGCGGCAACACAGGCGACCCGGCCGTATCTGTCAGCAGCACCGGTACTTTCACCATGAGCGGCGGCAGCATTGCCAGCAATACCGTCACCGAGGGCGGCGTATACCTGTCCGCTGCCGGCAGTGTCTTTCAAATGTCCGGCGGCGCCATCACCGGCAACACCGCCGCGACCTACGATGGCGGCGTATATATCAGGAACGGTGCTTTCACCATGAGCGGCGGTACCATCCGCGGCAACAGCACCGCAGCCTACGGCGGTGGCGTGTATAACGCCGGTGCGTTCCACCTGTATGATGGCGGCAGCATCACCGGGAATACGGCCACGAACGGCGGCGGAGGTGTATGCAACGTGCTTTCCGGTGGCAGCATGACCGTCAGCGGCGCTGTGACCATCACCGGAAACACGGTGAACGGTAAGAGCGACAACCTCTACCTGCCCTATGGCAAGACCATCGCCATCAGCGGTTCGCTGGATCAAAATACTGTCATCGGCGTAACGCCGGTACCGCTGCCTGCGGAGAAGTCCATTGCCATTGCCGAGGGTGTCTCCGCGGCCGATATGGCGCGATGTTTCCTTGATGCCGGGGATGCGGACAAATATGAATTCTATGTGGACGGCACGACACTGAAGCTGAAAGTCAACCACACCCATGACTGAGTCTACACAGCCAACGGCGCAGCGATTACCGCCCGGTGCGGCGCGGATAACTGCCCCGATGCCGATGGCGGCAGCGTGATCCTCACGCCGCCCGCCGATCTGACCTATAACGGCAGCGCCAAGGCGGTGGCCATCAGCGGCAGCTTCACCAACGGAATGCAGACGCCTGCCGCCGTTATCTACCGGAAGGATGGCGCCGCACTTGACGGCGTACCGACAAACGCGGGTACCTATACCGCTTCCATTACGGTGAACGGCGTCACCGCCGCATTGACGTATAATCTTCTGCTCAGATTTCATGCGGATGTAGGGAATGATGCTGTATGACAGCCGCCACAAAGGGAAATATCCTGCATACTGATTCCAGTTGCCGGGAATATCGCGGTAGTTGCCCTTGCGGTCTTTCACTTGAAAGAATTGCCATGCGCACCATGTATAGCAGTCCCACACAAGCAGTTTGAACATATCGTCGCATACGATGTGGTCATATTTGTTCGTCCGCAGCACCTCATACGGGCAGCGGGGCAGTTCATAGGCTGGCTTCCACTTCTCCGCAAGCTCTCACGGCAGACTGTAAAACAGCGTCAGCCATGATTTGTCGCTGTCCTGTGGTATCTCGATGATCTCACCGGGCAGCACCACAAGAAA
>CAKTKM010000175.1 GCA_934569425.1 uncultured Oscillospiraceae bacterium | reverse complement strand
ATGTTCCTCATGTCTACTTTTGAAAAAGTAAATTAAAAATAAATATTTTTCGTGTCTACTTTTCTTGACTACTACATTAATGTACCAATATCCCCTTTTTATGTACCGATAAAGGCTGTTAATGTACCAATAAAAACGCATAAAAACTCAAAGTGGAGTGAATAAAATGAATATTTTGCAAGTCAAAGACCTGCGTAAGGTCTATACCACCCGCTTTGGCGGGCAGCCCGTGGAGGCGCTGCGTGCCGTCACCTTTGATGTGGAGCAGGGAGAATTCCTTGCGGTCATGGGCGAATCCGGGTCCGGAAAAACCACGCTTCTGAACATTTTGGCCGCCCTTGACAAGCCCACCTCCGGCCAGGTGCTGCTGGAGGGAAAGGACGTTTCCGCGATAAAAGCCAGTGATATGGCGGCTTTCCGGCGGGATCACCTGGGTTTTGTGTTTCAGGACTTCAACCTGCTGGACACCTTTACGCTGGAGGATAACATTTACCTTCCTCTTGTGCTGGCGGGAAAGAAATATCCCGAAATGCACCGGGCGCTGCTGCCCCTTGCCAAGGAGCTGGGCATTGAAGGCCTGCTGAAAAAATATCCCTACGAGGTCTCCGGCGGCCAGAAGCAGCGCGCCGCCGTCGCCCGCGCGATGATCACGGAGCCGCGGATGCTGCTGGCGGATGAACCCACAGGGGCGCTGGATTCCAAGTCCAGCGATGAGCTGCTGGATCAGTTCGCGCAGCTGCATCAGGCGGGACAGACCATCCTGATGGCGACCCATTCTGTGCGGGCGGCCAGCCGCGCCGGGCGGGTGCTGTTTCTGAAGGATGGGCAGGTCTTTTATCAGCTCCGCCGGGAGGCGGACACCGATACCCGCTTCTATCAGCGGATCTCCGACGCGCTGACGGCGCTGACAACGGGCGGTGAGCGGCAATGAGTCTGTATACCCGTCTGGCGTGGGATGGCCTGCGAAAAAACAAACGGCTTTATCTACCCTATATGCTGACCTGCGTAGGAATGGTGACGCTGTACTTCATGATGTGCGCCCTGCGGGACAGTCCGCTGCTGGGCAACATGCGGGGCGGCAACAGCTCCCGTATGGTGCTGACGCTGGGCGTGTGGGTCATAGCGGTGTTCTCGGCGCTGCTGCTTTACTACACCAGCTCGTTTCTGGCGCGGCGGCGGCAGCGGGAATTCGGCCTGTATCATGTGCTGGGCATGGGAAAGGGAAACATCGCGCTGGTGTGCGCCATCGAGACCGTGATGACAGCTGCCGCCGCGCTGATCGCCGGACTGGCGCTGGGCGTGGGGATCTCCTACGCCGCGCAGGAGGGTCTGCTGGCGACCCAGCGGGAGAAGGTGGAATACACCTTCTCGGTAGATACGGCGGCCATGGCAGAGACAGCGCTGGTCTACCTGGTGATCTTTGCCCTGACGCTGGTAAGCACGCTGGTAAAGGTGGGACGGGGGACGGCCATCTCTCTGCTGCACAGCGAAAACTACGGCGAAAAAGCGCCGAAGGGAAACCGGTTCGTCGCACTGCTGGGTTTTGTGCTGCTGGCGGTGGCCTATGGCATGGCGGTATCCATTCAGGAGCCGCTGAAGGCGATGCTGCTGTTCTTTGTGGCGGTGATCCTGGTGATCTTAGGCACCTATCTGCTGTTTGTGGCGGGAAGCGTGACGCTGTGCCGCGCACTGCAAAGGAACCGAGACTACTACTATCAGCCCCGGCATTTTGTTTCCGTGTCCTCCATGGCCTACCGCATGAAACGCAACGGCGCGGGGCTGGCCTCCATCTGTATTCTGGCGACCATGATCCTTGTGATGCTGTCCTCTTCCGCCTGCCTGTATTTCGGCGCGGAGGACAGCCTGAACGCCAGCTATCCCTATGAATATGATCTGACGGTATGGGCAAGAGACGCGGAGGCGCTTCCGGCACTGGAAAAGGTGCTGGACGAAGCGGGCGCGCCCTACGGCGTGGCCATCTGGCAGCAGGGAACCGTGGAACAGCGCGACGGAGAGACCATCTGGTCGGCGGAGTTCAACACGGGACTGTCTCAGGAGCAGCAGCTGGCGCTGGGACGGGACATCAACGAGGCGCTGAACGATCCTGACACCACATGGGGCTTTTCCTCCTCCTTCCGGGCGGAGGCCGCCGATGAATTCTACGGCACCTACGGCAGCCTGTTTTTCATCGGCATTGTGCTGAGCGTGATGTTCGCAGGCGCGGCGGTGATGATGATGTACTACAAGCAGATGTGCGAGGGATACGAGGATCAGCCCCGCTTTGCCATCATGCAGAAGGTGGGGATGACGGCGGCGGACATCCGGAAGAGCGTCAACTCCCAGCTGCTGACGGTGTTTTTCCTGCCGCTGGCGGGTGCGGCGCTGCATATGGCCTTTGCCTTTCCTATGGTCCGGCGGATCCTGCTGATATTCCAGCTGCAGAACACGGGACTGTTCATCACCACGGTGCTGATCAGCTTCGCGGTGCTGGCGGTGGTGTATACGCT
>CAKTKM010000174.1 GCA_934569425.1 uncultured Oscillospiraceae bacterium | reverse complement strand
TGTGGAAAACCCCGGAAAGGCTTGATGCCATGCGGTTTTCACCGCATGGCATCTAAACCTGTTTGTTCACTTGGTGCGCGAGGCGGGACTTGAACCCGCACGCCCGGAATGAGCACTAGAACCTGAATCTAGCGAGTCTGCCAATTCCACCACTCGCGCAAACAACGTAGCTGATTATAACCGATACTTTTGTGTTTGTCAACACTTTTTTCGATTCTTTTCAACTTTCTGACTTTCGAAAGGGTGGTGCGAGCGATGGGACTTGAACCCACACGTCCTTACGAACACAGGCACCTCAAGCCTGCCTGTCTGCCGATTCCAGCACGCTCGCAAATGTCACCTCTCGAGAGTACCTGCTTATTATACCAGATGCCCTTTATTTGTCAAGCCTAAAATTTGCGCAGCTTATACCTGCGACAGCACCTGCCCGATGGGTCCGTCAATGGTCAGATCGGCGCCCACATCGGCAGCCACGGCTCCTTTGTTGATGACCACCAGCTTGTGTCCCCGGTAGTACCGCACCAGCCCCGCCGCAGGGTACACCACCAGCGATGTGCCGCCGATGATCAGCAGATCCGCGTTCCGGATATAGTCCAGCGCCCTGTCCATCACGGCCTCGTCCAGCCCCTCCTCGTACAGCACCACATCCGGCTTGATGTCGCCGCCGCAGGCGCACTTGGGTACGCCGGTGCTGCCGAGGATGGCGTCCAGACCGTAAAACCTATGGCACCGCTCACAGTAATTCCGCAGCACGCTGCCGTGCAGCTCCAGCACCTCGCGGCTGCCCGCCTTCTGGTGCAGGCCGTCAATATTCTGGGTGATGACCGCCTTCAGCTTTCCCTCCGCTTCCCACTGCGCCAGTTTGCGGTGGGCGGCATTGGGCTGGGCATCGGGCGCCAGCATCTTGGCGCGGTAGAAGTCATAGAACTCCGCCTTGTGGGCCATATAAAAGCTGTGGCTCAGCATGGTCTCCGGCGGATAGCGGAACTTCTGGTGATACAGCCCGTCCACGCTGCGGAAATCCGGGATCCCGCTTTCGGTGGACACACCCGCGCCGCCGAAAAACACGATGTTGCCGCTGCCGTCCACCAGCTCCTTCAGTTTGCGGATCTTCTCGTCCATGGTACGCTCCTCCTTATTCCACATATGAGTTTTCCACCTTGACGATGGCGCGGTAATGCCCGTCCATCTCCCCCACCAGACGGCAGACCTGCTGCGCCACCTGCGCCCGGGTCAGCCGCTCGTCAAAGGGGATCACCACGTCAAAGATCAGATTGGTATGGGTCGTCCCGGGGACGATGCGGAAATCATGGATGCTCAGACGGGGATCCACCGTCCGCACCAGCTCTCCCACGCTGCTTCGCAGCGCCGCCACCTCCGGATCGCCCACCACA
Source organism: uncultured Oscillospiraceae bacterium (assembly GCA_934569425.1). Taxonomy (GTDB): domain Bacteria; phylum Bacillota; class Clostridia; order Oscillospirales; family Oscillospiraceae; genus Vescimonas. Next base: position 1,132 of record CAKTKM010000174.1, on the reverse strand, counting down.
ACGGGATCCATGTGGATCACCGCCTCGCAGTGGAGCTTCCGCGCCAGCTCCGACTCGATATTGTCGATCACGTCGTGCAGCTCCAGTATCTGCCCGTCCGCCGGCACCTCCGCGTGGAGGGAAATGATCCGCCGTCCGGGGCCATAGTCATGCACCACCAGATCGTGAACGCCTACCACCGTGTCGTGCGCCAGCACCAGCGTCTTGATCTCCCGCACCAGTTCCGGATCGGGTGCCTGTCCCAGCAGGGGGCTGATGGTATCCCGCGCCGCCTGCACCGCCGACCACAGGATGAACAGCGCCACTATAAGCCCCACCCATCCGTCCAGCCGCAGCTCCGTCACGCTGCCCACGATCATGGCCAGCAGCACGGCGGCGGTGGCCGCCGTATCGCTGAGGCTGTCCGCCGCGGTGGCGGCCATGGCGGCGGACTGTATCTTCCGCCCCACTGCCTTATTGTATCGGTACATATACAGCTTCACCGCGATGGAGACCACCAGGATCCCGCAGGCCAGCCACGAAAATGTCACCGCCTCCGGATGAAGGATCTTCTCCACGGAGGATTTGGCCAGCTCCGCGCCCATCAGCAGGATCAAACCCGCCACCGCAAGACCGGAGATATACTCCATCCGCCCGTGTCCGAAGGGATGTCCCGCGTCCGGCTTTCTTCCCGCCAGCCGGAAGCCCAGCAGCGTCACCACCGAGGAGCCGGCGTCCGACAGGTTGTTGAAGGCATCCGCCGTGATGGCGATGGAGCCGCTGATGCCGCCCGCCGCCAGCTTTCCGGCAAACAGCAGCAGGTTCAGGGCGATGCCCACAAAGCCGCACAGCGCGCCCCACGCCCGACGCACCGCGCCGTCCTCTACCCGCTCCCGGTGGGGAATCAACCATTTCGCCAATAATGAGATCATGTCACACTCTCCTTCGGACGATACACAAGCTTCTTCGTCAGCCCGTATACCAACGGGATCATATACAGCAGCACCGCATAGAGCAGCGCCCTTTCGTCTGTTCCCAGCATCACCAGCGGGATACTGGCGGCAATATTCCACGGAACCAGCGCCGACAGCACAATGCCGCTGTTCTCCATGTCCACCGCCTGCTCATGGCGGTCGTCATAGCACCGGCGCAG
>CAKTKM010000173.1 GCA_934569425.1 uncultured Oscillospiraceae bacterium | reverse complement strand
GGGTAAAGCGGGCGCGGTACCACGCCGCCAGTGCCTTCAGCGCCTGCGGCGTATCGGGAACCTGAATGTAAAACTTATCCGGCCGCAGGATGGCGGGGGACTTGGCGGTCAGACAGCCTGCCGCGCCGCCGGCAAGCGCCGCGTCCAGATAGTCGTGGCCGTCGAACCGGTCGCCTGCAAGCGGGATGAACAGCGCTCCGGCGGGGATGGTGCGGCTGTCGGTGGAGACCTCTGTGATCACAGCGCCGCTGGTTTGCAGCAGTGTGCCGCCCACGGCGGCGCACAGCGTCCGCACATTGCAGCCGGTCATCTGTACTCCGCCTTTCTGGCCTGAATGGAGTCCAGCACGATCTTCTCACACAGTTCACCGTAGCTGAGGCCTGTCTGCGCCGCCTCCTGCGGCACAAGGCTGGTGGGGGTCATGCCCGGCAGGGTATTGATCTCCAGACACCATGCCTTTCCCTCGGCGTCCAGCAGGAAGTCGCTGCGGGAATAGACCGCCAGTCCCAGCCCCTGATGGAGCTTCAGCGCCATCTCGCCCACCTGACGCCATTCATCGTCGGAAATGGGAGCGGGGCAGATCTCCTGCGCGCCGTCCTTCTGATATTTGCACACATAGTCAAAGTACGCACCCTTGGGAATGATCTCCACGGCGGGCAGATAGGTGTCGCCCAGTACGGCGATCTGGATCTCCCGCCCCTTGATCTTCTTTTCCACGACCACATGCCCGCCGTAGGGCAGCAGGTCATAGAGCGCTTTTTCCAGCTCCTCGCGGGTGTCGGGCAGCGCCATGCCGATGGAGCTGCCGCCGTTGACCATTTTCACGGCACAGGGTACCATCAGTTCCTGTGTCAAGCGGGGAATATCGGCGGCGGTATAGTGTACGTCCACCCACGGGGCGGTACGGATGCCCAGTGAATCCATCATCCGCTTGGTGACGGCCTTATCCATGGCCATAGCGCTGCCCAGGTAGCCGGAGCCGGTATAGGGTACGCCCAGCAGATCAAGAGTGGCCTGAATGCGGCCGTCCTCGCCGTTGGCGCCGTGCATGGCCAGGAACACCGCGTCCGCCATGGCACAGACCTTCAAAACATCCCGGCCCAGCAGGGAAGGGCTCTTGTCCTTCCGCGCGGCGCGGACCGCCTCCAGATCGGGCGCCGTTTCCTCGATAGCCACCTTTTCCAGCAGGCCGTCGGGGGCGTCGAAGATGTTCTCCAAAGCGCCGTGATAGTTCTCAAGACCCAGGAACATATCCACAAAAATGGCCTGATGTCCCAGCTCCCGCAGGGCGCGGCATACGCCGCTGCCGCTGACCAGCCCCACATGGCGCTCGGTGCAGAAGCCGCCGGATAAAACCACGATCTTCATAAAAAAGACCTCCTTTTGATGGGAAATACCTATTATATCAATTTACCAGTATAGCATATTCGGCGGCGGATTACAACATACTTTCCGAAAAGGTGTTTTGCAAGATTGTTGTTCTGAACAAAAAACGGGAGAAAATGAAACGGTGATATTGCTTTTAGAAAAAAATGTGGTATACTTATCCTGTGCGTGTGCAATTATCTTTCTGCGCCATGCGGTGCATGAAGTTTTCCGCCTTGGGCATGATAAGTGTCGGACACAGTCCGGCGACGGTATTCTGACCGCTGCCCACGGCCTTATGAACAGTCGGAAGAGAGGGTACTGATCTTGAATAAATATATTGTCAACGGCGGCCATTCCCTGTATGGTGAGATCACCATCAGCGGCGCGAAAAACGCGGCGGTCGCCATTATTCCCGCGGCATTGATGGTGGACGGCGTATGCCGTATTGAAAACATTCCGCAAATCAGCGATGTAACGCTGTTTTTCTCCATTCTGGATGAGCTGGGCGCCAAGGTGCGGGTGCTGAACCGTCACGCGGTGGAGCTGGACTGCCGCACCATCCGTTCCACACATCCCAGCTATGAGCTGGCGCGGCGGATCCGTGCCAGCTATTACCTGTTGGGCGCGCTGCTGGGGCGGTTTGGCGAAGCAACGGTGGCTATGCCCGGCGGCTGTGACTTCGGTGTGCGTCCCATTGACCAGCATATCAAGGGCTTTACCGCCATGGGCGCGGAGGTAACGGTGGAGAGCGGCTACATCAAGGCCAAGGCCAGAGACGGCCACCTGCACGGCGCCAACATCTATCTGGATGTGGTGTCTGTGGGTGCCACCATGAATATCATGATGGCCGCGGCGCTGGCCGAGGGAACCACAGTTATTGAAAACGCCGCCCGTGAGCCGCATATCGTGGATCTGGCCAACTTCCTGAATTCCATGGGGGCGGAGGTGAAGGGCGCCGGTACGGACGCCATCAAGATCCGCGGCGTGAAGCGCCTCAACGGCGGCAGTTATGCCATCATCCCCGATCAGATCGAGGCGGGAACCTATATGGCAGCCGTGGCCGCTACAGGCGGCGAACTGCTGATCCGCAATGTGATCCCCAAGCATATGGACTGCATCAGCGCCAAGCTGATGGAGATGGGCGTGGAGATCGAGGAGAACGGCGATGAAATGCGGATCC
>CAKTKM010000172.1 GCA_934569425.1 uncultured Oscillospiraceae bacterium | reverse complement strand
TTGGGGTCGCCCTTCTGCACGGCGATGCAGTAGGGGGCAGCCTCGCCCAGCTCAGCGGAGGCCTCGGCGATGACCAGATCGGGGTTGGCGTCAGCGTACTGCTGAGCCACGCCGCCGTCCACCAGAATGGCGTCCACCTTGTCATACACCAGCTCGTTCACCAGATCCAGCACGGAGGCCAGAGCCACGGGGGTGGCACCCTCGATGTCGTTGACCAGATCCAGCTTGGTGGTGGCGGTCTGTGCGCCCACGGACTTGCCGTTGAAGTCGGCCAGCGTCTTGTACTGGTCAGCCACGTCGGCCTTCACCAGAATTGCGGGGGGCACGTCGGTGTAGTAGGGATCGGAGAAGTCGGCGTTCTCCAGACGGTCGGGAGTGGCCTCCATGGCGGACAGCACGATGTCGAAGTCGCCCTTATCCAGAGAGGTCAGCAGGTAATCGAAGCCCATGTTCTCCACCTGCAGCTCCAGACCCATCTCGTCGGCGATGTACTTGGCCACGGACACGTCGATGCCGCCGTAGACCATCTCGCCGCTGTCATCGGGATACATAAACTCAAAGGGGGCGTAGTCGGCGCTGGTACCCAGCACCAGCGTGGTCTTGGCAGCGCCGGAGGGGTCGTTGTTGGCGTCGTTGTTGTCAGCAGCGTTATTACCGCCGCCGCAGGCCACCAGGCTCAGTGCCATCAGCATGGCCAGCATCAGTGCAAGAAACTTTTTCATCTTTTTCATTTCCTTTCAATAAAGTAGGGTAGGTGCTCCGCTCCGGACTTCCTGATCCGGAGTCGGAGGAAAGTACGGTGTTGTCAACTCCTGTTGACAGTGGATACTATACACCCTTCATGCATATAAGTCAACTGCTTTTTGCATATTTTTTCATGGAATTCGTTGTTTTTAGTTGTTTTGTTCTTTTTCTTCTTGTTTTCCTTGTGCTTTTGCAGCATATTCACCAGTTTTAGAAATGTATAAATGAATAATTATACGCATATACCGTAACCTGCGCCGCACATCTGAAAGCAGGTTGCACTTTTTGCCCACTTTGTGATATAATGCTGGCAAAAAATGCGGGAGGTGGCGCTATGGAGCCGCTGCAATATGAAAAGCGGGGGTATTTGAACGAGCCGTTCCGGCTGTTCCATCTGGCGGATGGGGCGCATCAGGAGATCGCCTATCACTATCATACCTTTCACAAGATCATTCTGCTGCTGGCAGGGCGGGCGGACTACGCCATTGAGGGAGAGCGCTATGCCCTGCAGCCGGGGGATTATGTGCTGGTGGGACGGGGCAGCATCCACCGCCCCATCGTGGAGCGGGGCGATTTTTACGAGCGGGTGATCCTGTATATCTCCCCGGCCTATCTGCAGCAGCTGTCCGGCGGCGGCGATGATCTGGAGCAATGCTTCCGGCAGGCGCAGCAGGACTTTCGCTATGTGTACCACGCCGCCGGTGACGGCGTGCGGCGGCTGCTGGCGGGGCTGGAGCAGGCACAGCAGGAGGCGGGCTTCGGCGCGGCGCTGCTGCGGCAGGCGCTGTTCACGCAGCTGATGGTAGAGGTGAACCGGCTGTCGCTGGCCGGCGGCACCGTCAGCGCCGCGGAGGGAGACAGCAAGGTGGTGGCCATCTTGCAGTATCTCAACGGCCATCTGACGGAGGGGCTGTCCATTGACGAGCTGGCGGGGCGGTTTTATATCAGCAAATATCACATGATGCGGCGATTTCGGGACGAGACCGGCTATACCATCCACGGCTATCTGACGGAGAAGCGCCTGCTGCTGGCACAGCAGCTGCTGAGTCAGGGGATCACTCCCGGCGAGGCGGCGCTGCGGTGCGGCTATCAGGAATACTCCACCTTCTCCCGGGCGTATAAAAAGCAGTTTGGTGCGGCGCCCTCGCAGAAATAGCAGGATTTGCATGGCACAAAGGCAGTTTTTCCGATTTACTTTTGAAAAAATGCTTTATATAATAGGGATACCTTGTGTGAGAGACGGAGGAGCAACATGAAAAACTTCTTGAAAAATTACTGGTTTATCCTGTGCATGCTGACGGGTATTGTGGCCGGTTGTCTGGTGGGCGCGTTCGCCCCGGCCTTCGGCAAGAAGATCGAGTTCCTGGGTGCGGTATTCATCAACATGATGTTCTGCGTGGTGGTACCGATGGTGTTCTGCTCCATCGCCTCCGCCATCGCCAATATGAAGAGCGTGAAGCGGGCCGGCAAGATCATGGGCGTGACCATCGTGACATTTCTGGTCACCGCCGCCATCGCCGGCGTGCTGATGTATATTGTTTGCCGTATCTTCCCGCTGGTGGACGGACAGTACACCATCGTGGAGGGCGAGGTCGGCGAGGCGCTGGGCTTCGGCGACATGATCGTCAACTTCTTCACCAAGCCTGACTTTGCGGAGCTTCTCAGCCGCCGCGCCATTCTGCCGCTGATCGTGGCGGCCATTCTGTTCGGCTTCGGCATCCAGATGAACGGCGGTCCCGAAACCAAGACGGCGCAGTTTCTGGAGGATATTACCAACTGCATTATGAAGACGGTGAAGCTCATCACC
>CAKTKM010000171.1 GCA_934569425.1 uncultured Oscillospiraceae bacterium | reverse complement strand
GTCATGAGCATGTCCTGCGACCTGAAGCTGTAAAAAGAGCCGTATGCCGGAAGGCATACGGCTCTTTTCCCGTCCGTCAGTTGTCTGTCTTTTTGTCGGTCTTATAGGCGAAGATCACGCCCACCGTGATCAGCACCGCGCCGATAATGCTCATCAGCGAGATGGGCTCTCCCAGCAGCAGCCATCCCACGAACACCGTCACAAAGGGGCTGGCGTACAGATAGTTGTTGGTGACCACCACCCCCAGCGACTTGAAGGCGATGTTCCAGATGGCGAAGCACACCGCGTTGCCCATCACGCCCAGAAACAGCCAGCTGATCAACACCTTGGGCTGGGTGAACAGGGGCGCCAGATCCGGCATCCCGTCCGTGGCCAGCATCAGCGGCACCGCCGTGAGAAACGCCCACAGGAATACCCGCCGCGTCACGATAAAGTTGTCGTACTGCTCCGTGTACTTCTTGATGAGAATGGAGTACACCGCCCACATCAGCGCCGCCGCCAGCGCCAGCAGATCGCCCACCGGGCTGAGATGGAAGGACATCTGTCCGTTCAGCACCACCAGTACCACACCCGCAATGGCGATCACCGCGCCGATGTAGACGTATTTGCCCAGCTTTTCGTTGCTGCGGCTGAACAGCTGCGCCAGCAGCACCGTCAGAATGGGACTCATGGCCACCAGAATACTGACATTTGCGGCATAGGTGTGATCCAGCGCCGTATTCTGCAAGTAGAAGTAAAAGCTTCCGCCGGTGATACCGATGAGAATGAACATCAGCTCATCCTTCCACGGCAGCTTCAGCGTTTTCGGCCGCAGGATCCACAGCGTCACATAAGCCAGCCCCATCCGCAGCGGGATGATCTGAATGGGCGTGAAATCCACCAGCAGATTCTTGGTCAGCACAAAGCAGCTGCCCCATACCAGAATGGTGATGATGGCAAAGACATGCCCCATCACTTTCGATTTTTCCACAGGAAATCCCTCCTACGCTATTTTTTCGCAACATATCTATTATAAGGGAGCACGCAGTGAAAATCCAGAGGGAAATCCCGATTTCGTCAAAATTTTTCCCTTCAAAAGGCGGTTGCCCTTTGCCGGGAAACATGGTATCATGATTTTCGGAACAATTCTTGCAGGAGGAATACAGCAATGCATGCGACATTAGTGGTCATGGCGGCGGGCATGGGTTCCCGCTACGGCGGCAACAAGCAGGTGGACGGCGTGGGTCCCCACGGCGAGATCCTGATGAACTACGGCATCTATGATGCCGCCCGCGCCGGCTTTGACAAGGTGGTCTTCGTCATCAAGCCGGAGATCCGCGACCTGATCCGCCGTCTGGCCGGCGACGCGCTGGAGACGCTCCACACCCCCGACGGCCGCAAGGTACAGTTCTGCTACGCGGAGCAGACCTTTGCCTCTGTGCCGGATTTTTACCGGATCCCCGCGGATCGCAACAAGCCCTTCGGCACCGCCCACGCGGTGTTGTGTACCCGTGAGTTTGTCCATGAGCCCTTCTGCGTCATCAACGCCGACGATTATTACGGTGTAGACGCCTTCCGCACCATGTATCAGGCTCTTCAGACCCTGCCCCGGCAGGGGGAGGCCGCCATGGTGGGCTATCTGCTGAAAAACACCGTCAGTCCCTATGGCACCGTCACCCGGGGCGTCTGCCATACGGCAGACGGACGGCTGACCGACATCCGCGAGACCATGAAGATCCAGCTGTTCCCCGACGGCAGCATTGCCGACGTAGCCGACGGTACCCGCCGTGAGCTGGACGGCGACAGCGTGGTGTCCATGAACTTCTGGGGATTTTCCCCCGCGATCTACGAGGACATGGAGACATATTTCCACGAATTCCTTCGCACTGTGGGAGACGACCCCAAGGCCGAGTGCCTGCTGCCCGGCATGGTGGGCGACCTGATGGAGAAGGGGAAACTCTCCGTTTCTGTCCTTTCCTCCGCCGACCGTTGGTTCGGCATGACCTATCAGGAGGATCGTCCCCGTGTGGCCGCCGCCCTGCAAAAGCTCCATGCTGCGGGCGTGTATCCCGACAAATTGGCGTAAGACGGGCTTCGCACCCCGGCGCGAACCTTCTCTGCCCAACAACAAGACCGCGGAGCAGCGCTCCGCGGTCCTGTCCGCAATACCCGGTGTTTGGTTGACCGCTGCCGTCAGCGGCAGTTGGTGTTGTCCTTGGCGTTCTTGTTGTTTTTAGTGTTGGTGTTGTTGGTATTGTTGGTGTTCTGAGTATTCTGGGTGTTCTGCGCGTCCTTGGTGTTCTTGTAATTCTTGTTGTCCATAAAAATCGCACCTCCTTTTTTCGTGCAAGCCTATCATGTCCCGCCGCTGCCCACCCTATGCATGGAAAAAACAGAAAAAACAAAAAATTCAGCTTGACAACAGCCTCTCCGGCAGGTATAATATCTTTGCAAAATAAAGAAGGTCGGTGCATCCGCCTCACCTCCCGCCGCAGGCAAAGAGGTCAACAGCGAAGTTCTCCAAAGCCCGGATCAGCGGCTTTTTGGTGTTGCGCGGATGCATAGCTGCATTCGCGTTTTATTTTTGATTGGAGGTGCTTGTAGTATTAGCAAGGTAGTGCATC
>CAKTKM010000170.1 GCA_934569425.1 uncultured Oscillospiraceae bacterium | reverse complement strand
AATATTTATGATTCCCCGCCGGGGAAACCTTCCTTTTCCGATGCGCGGCGCAGCTCGGTGACGTTGCCGATGTAGAAGTACGCCTTTCCGGCGGGCACGATCTCGCCGGTGACGGACACAAAATCGCCGGAACGCAGGGTCCTGGCCTCTGCCATGGCCTCGTCATTGCCGTCGAAGTGGATCAGCAGTCCGAAGCCGGTGTCGCCGTGGCCGTCCAGATCCAGATGCCACCACGGGAAACGCAGCGTCACCTTCCGCCCGGCGTACTTGCCCTGCTGTCCGTGGGTGTACTCCGACTTCACCTGATCGAAGGAGACAGGCACGATCTCGCCATCCGGCATGTGGAAGTGGAATCCGCCGTACAGACGGCCCAGCCGCTTTTCCCGGCTGCCCTTCCGGCTGACCATCAGCATGCCCATCAGCACCGCCAGCGCTATGCCGTACAGGCCGCGTCCCTTCACCACGAACCAGATGCACGCCAGAATGCCCGTCACCAAAATCACGCGGTTGATGGCATCCAGACTCAGCCATATCTCTTTCAGCTTTCTCATGCACATTCTCCTTTTCTCTGCTTCCAACCTGTTTATATTACCACATCCCCGGCGCTTATGCAAGCGCCAAACCGCGCCCGGAAACGCAAATTTACCCTTGCATTCTCCCCGTTTCTTGCTATAATCATAGCAGATAGCACAATGTACTATATCATGTTTTTCTAATAGGAGGCCGTGGTATGTCTGTCAAGCTGGAATCGTATCGGGTGTTCAAGGAAGTGGCCGAGGTGGGCAACATCACCGCCGCGGCCCAGGCGCTGTATATCTCCCAGTCGGCGGTGAGCCAGTCCATCAAGCAGCTGGAAAACGACCTGCAGACCCGTCTGTTCTCCCGGAACTCCCGGGGCGTCACGCTGACGGCGGAGGGCAAGATGCTCTACGAGTACGTCCGCAGCGCCATGGGTCTGCTGGAGACCGGCGAGGCCAAGCTGTCCCAGACCCGGGAGCTGCAGATGGGCCAGCTGGTCATCGGTGCCAGCGACACCGTCACCAGCCAGTTCCTGCTGCCCTATCTGGACAGCTTCCACCGGGAGCACCCCGCCATCCACATCCAGATCATCTCCGGCCGCAGCCATAAGGTGCTGGGCCTGCTGCGCTCCGGCAAGGTGGACATCGCCTTTGCCAGCACCCCCACGGATCTGACATCGCTGGAGACGTATCCCTGTTTCCCCACCCACTCCATCTTCGTGGCCGGTGCCGAGTATCCCTGCGACTTCGACCATGTCTACTCGCTGGAGGAGATCTCCGCCTTTCCCCTGATCCTGCTGGAGCGCAAGGCCTCCAGCCGCCTGTATCTGGAGCGCTTCTTCCTCCAGAACGGCCTGAAGCTGAACCCGGAGATCGAGCTGGGCGCCCGCAGCCTGCTGGTGGATCTGGCCGCCATCGGCTTCGGCGTGGCCGGCGTCACGGAGGAGTTCGTCGCCCGCGATCTGGAGAGCGGCCGCCTGCACCGACTCAAGACCTCCTTCCAGATCCCGCCCCGCTCCGTGGATATGTGCATGCTGCGGGACGTGCCCCAGACCGCCGCGGCGGAGCGCTTCGCCGCTTTTGTCAAGGAGAGCCTGCCGCAGGCCTGACCGGCTCCCTTTCCTCCGGTAAAACCCACAAAAAAAACAGAAAAGCACCGTAATATTCTACGTTTTTCCCTGTTGCTTTTCTGCCCGAAATCGGGCAGTATAGAACTAATACTTTTGAGAGGAAGTGGTGACCATGCAGCAGCTGAAGGAGCGCATCCTGCGGGAGGGGCGTGTTCTCCCCGGAAACATCATCAAGGTGGACGGTTTTCTCAATCACCGGGTGGATACGGCCCTGATGGGCGCTATGGCGGACGAATTTGCCAAGTATTTCGATGTAAAGAATATCACGATGGTGCTGACCGCCGAGGCCAGCGGTATCGCTCTGGCTACGATCTGCGCCGAGAGATATGGTGTCCCCATGGTTTTCGCCAAGAAGGCCAAGAGCGACAATATCGAGGGCGGCCTGTACCAGAGCGATATTTTTTCCTATACCTATAAAAAGAAAGTGACTCTGCTGGTGTCTCAGGACTGGATCCACGCCAGTGACCGCGTGCTCATCATCGACGACTTCATGGCCAAGGGCTACGCCATGCGCGGCCTTATCGACATCGTGAACAAGGCCGGCGCCACGCTGGCGGGCATCGGCGTCGCCGTGGAAAAGGGCTTTCAGGACGGCGGCGACAGTCTCCGCCGGGAGGGCTACCCCATCCACTCCCTGGCCATCATCGACAGTGCCGAGGACGGCGTGATCCGTTTCCGGGAGGGCACCTGATATGAAGAAAGTCCTTGTCTTGGATTTCGGCGGCCAGTATAACCTGCTGGTGGCCCGCCGCGTCCGCGAGTGCGGCGTCTACTGCGAGATCAAGTCCTACCGCATCTCCATGGACGAGGTGCGCGCCTTCGCCCCTGACGCGCTGATCTTCACCGGCGGCCCCGCCACCGTGTTCGAGCCCAACGCCCCCATGGTGGACAGGTCCCTGTTTGAGCTGGGCATCCCCGTGCTGGGCATCTGCTACGGCCAGCAGCTGATGATGCACCTGCTGGGCGGCC
>CAKTKM010000169.1 GCA_934569425.1 uncultured Oscillospiraceae bacterium | reverse complement strand
GGGCTGTATGACCTGACCCCTGCCCTGTGCCATCTGGACTATACTATGAGCGCGGCAGGCGGCGCTTCCGACTTCGTGCGCGAGTACACCCTTGCCTCCGGCGGCCCCTACTGCGACTGCGGCTATCACAGGAAGCCGTAGCGCGTGGCACCGGGCAAACGGAGAACCGCCCCCGGATGGGATCGCCGCAGGGTCAGCTGTTCGCCCTCAAAAGAGCAGGCGTCCGCAGCCATTCATACATCGCCTCCGCCGCCCGGCCGGTGTGCGCCGCCGCAGCCGCCCGCATGGCGGCAAGCGCCGTTTCGTTTTCCAGCAGCGCCAGTGCGGTATCCGCCAGCGCTTCCGGCGTATCGGCGGTAACGGCCATACCATCCCGCAGGAAGAAATCGAGGTTGTGTTCCTCGCATCCCGCCACCGCGTCGATCAGCACCATCGGCACCCCCGCCGCCGCAGCCTCCGAGGTGCTTAACCCTCCCGGCTTTGTCAGGAAAAGATCGGCGCCCTGCATCAGCTGCGGCACATTATCCGCCTTTCCCAGAATGCGCATCCGCGGATGGCCGCCAAACTGCTTCTGCAGCCGTCCGCGCAGTTCCTCATTGGTACCGCACACCACAGAAAGCACCTGCCCCGCTGTGAGGCGCTGATAGAATATCTCCGCAAGCGCCTCCATCGGGCCGCATCCCATACTGCCGCACATCATCAGAATATGCCGCTGCGCCGGATCGAGCCCGATCCGGCGTTTTCCCTCTTCCAACGAAATCCGCTGACAGAAGGCGCGGCGAACCGGGATGCCGCTGGCCACCAGCTTCTCCTGCGGGATCCCGCACCGGACGAACTCCCCGGCCAGAGATCCGTCCGGGAGAAAATACCAGTCCAGCGCCGAGTCCGCCGTACAGGGCGAACAGGTATAGTCTGTGGAAATATGGCTGGTGGTCAGCCGCAGCTCCGGATGTCTGCGGCACATCTCCGTCAGCGCCAGCGCGGGAAACACATGGGTGCAGATCACATTGTCATACCCTACACCGGAAATATACCGGTACATCCGCTCCGCGCCGGAGGAAAGATATTGATACAGCAGCGTCCCCTCCCGGAAGATGGTCTCCCGCGTCTCCACACTTTGATAGCCCGCGCCGAACAGTCTGGGGGCGTGCAGATAAATCCGTGTGTGCCAGTTGGAGATGAATCGTGACGCCCGTTTCGAGATAAACTGCAGGGCGTCCGTAATACGGCACGGCTCACCGTGTTCATGATAGACCTCCTGGATCGCCAGTGCGCAGGAATTATGTCCCGCTCCGGTGTTGCAGCTCAGGATCAGGGTTTGCATGAAGATACGCTCCTTCTCTGATTTTTCCGCTGCTGCATGGCCAGCAGCTTCTGTAAACGCGGCCGGTTATACCGCTGAATGATGATAAAGGGCAGATTGCCCAGCACAATATAAACGGCGGTGACGCAGATCCCTCCGATGCCCGGCCAGAGCCATAGCATAGCAAGTCCTGCGGCGCACAGCACGGCATGTGTTCCCTCTGCCACGCAGGTCTCCTGCAGCATACGCGGCAGATCCGCCATCGTCTCTCGCGTCAGCTTTTTTGCCGGCATGATCCCCGTAAAAATCCGGCTCATATCCGGCACCCTCGCCTGCCACTGCTTGACGCGCAGCCGCTCCCACAGCCGCTGCTCCGCCGGACGGCAGCGCCACGGAACGCGCTGCGGATGAAACCACCGCTTCGGCACCAGCCGTCCCAGCAAAAAAGACACGATGCCTGCCGCCGCCATATAGAACAGGCACCGAACAAATCCCTTCATGAACACTCCCTTCCCCCGCGGCGGCGCTGCAACCGACAGCACCGCTCAAATCATATGCGGAAAAGATCATGGCACTCTCAATGGGAGTGCCATGATCTTTTGATCCGGCGCACCGCCGGAGATCAGATGACGTGATATTCCTTCAGCAGCTTTTCGATGTCGGTATCCTCGATCTTACCCAGAAGCTTCTTGACAGCCATTTTCTCCACCAGACCCATGTCCATGTCGGTGGCCTTCTTGCCATCCCGCAGCTTCACGGTGGCGTTCAGCAGGTCGCGGACGTCATACACGCTGCCCCAGACCTCCGGCACGCCGCGGTCTACGTTCAGCAGGGTATACACCGCCTCCATACCGGTGCGCATGGAATACTCGGTGGTGAAGATGGTATCCCGGGGCGTCTCGGCGAACTGCCCAAGGAAAGCGAAGTTCACGCTGCCCTCCGGCACCACGTTGGGGCGGTCGCCGTAGGCGCGGGGCATGAAGAACGCGTCGATATACGGCATCATGACCGGCACGGTGTTGGCGCTGTTCTCCGCCAGCTCTGCGATCTGATCCTCCGGCACGCCGATGTGGTACAGCCACTCCATGCAGATCTCCTTGCCGGTACACGCACGCATGGGCTTCTTGACGAAGTCGCCGGGCTTGTCGGTGAACAGGGAGTACACCCACACCAGACAGTGATCCTTGGGCTGATCCCGGAACTGGGGCTGGCGGTTGATGGTCCAGCTCATGAGCCAGCTGGAGTCCTTCACGGTGACGATGCCGCCGGTGACCACATGGCCGGTGAAGGGATCCCGCTTGCAGATGTTCTTGATATAGGGGATGATCTTCTGATCCAGCGTCTCCA
>CAKTKM010000168.1 GCA_934569425.1 uncultured Oscillospiraceae bacterium | reverse complement strand
GCTTTTTGAGACGCAGGCTTGCTGGCGCAAGTCAAGGCGAAAAGGGCAAAAAGCGCCGGAAAGACACGCTGTCAGGCATGTTTGCCCTTGTCAATCGATGGTATCGTTAAAACATGCGCAAATAAAAATCATTTTACAAAAAATGGGAAATTTTTGTGAGTTTCCCATTGAAGAAACCTGCCAAAAATCGCGGTTTTTTGTTGCAATGTATACGCCGCTATGTTAAAATTAACAATTGGTTAAAACTTTACAGATCCGTGTTATGAACGGGTCAAGCCTCCGCCGGATACATCCCTGTCACTGGACAGCTTCATGCATCGGGCGGTTATTTGTAAGGATTGGAGTGGAACGAAAGAGACAATGATCATGTGTGTGTTTTTGTTTGGCCTGTGGCTGCTGCTGAATGGACGTGTCACGGTGGAGATTTGCCTGTTCGGCGTGGCCATCACTGCGGCGGTGTACGCCTTCTGCGTGTATGCTTTGGGGTATCATCCCAGCCATGAAAAGCGGCTTTTGAAGCGGCTGGGCGGCTACGCGGTATATGTGGCCGTGCTGATCTGGGAGATCATCAAGGCCAATCTGGCAGTGGTTCGGATCATCCTGATCCCCCCCCACAAGTACCATCCCGCCATTGTGCGGCTGAAGATCCCCTTTGAGAAAAATATCTCACTTTTGATCCTGAGCAATTCCATCACCCTGACGCCGGGTACGGTGACCATTGAACAGAGCGGCGACGATTTTCTTGTTCTGTGTCTGGATAAGGAGAGCGCCGAGAGCATCCCGGAGTGGAACCTGACGCGGATGCTGCAGAAAATGGAGGGTGAGGAATGGAACTGATCCAACAATACTACAGCTACCTGTTCTGGGGTGTGCTGGTGGCGCTGGCACTGTGCGTGGTGGCGGTACTGATCTACATTCTGAAAGCACGCCTGACCGTGGACCGCATCATCGGCATCAACCTGATCGGCACGCTGGTGGTCATCATTATCTGCGCCCTGACCTATCTGCTGGGAGAGGACTATCTGGCGGACATCGCCGTGATCTATGTGGTGATGTCCTTCATCGCTGTGATGATGCTGTGCCGCATTTACATCAACCTGTACGACCGCAGGCGAAAGGAGAAGGAACAGCATGATCGGTGAATGGATCCGTTTCGGCCTGTGCGCCGCCTTTCTGCTGGCGGGACTGTTTATCATGGTGGTATCCATCATCGGATTGTTCCGCTTTGACTTCGCTCTGCAGCGCATCCACGCTGCGGCGCTGGGCGATACCCTGAGTCTTTTGCTGTTCACCATCGGTATTCTGATCGCCGTTGGTTTCCATGCGGTAGCGTGGAAGCTGGTACTGGTGCTGGTGCTACAATGGCTGACCTCGCCGCTGAGCAGCCATATGCTCAGCATGTTTGAATACCGCGCCGACGAAAATCTGGGCGAACACCTGGATCTGAGCGACGCGGAATATCACACGGAAGACACCGAAAAGGAGGAGGTGACCGCCGAATGATGACAACCTTTCGTCTGATCCTGCTGATCGGATTGATCGTGTGCGCCGCGGCCACGGCGCTGACCAGAAAGCCCATGCAGGCGGTCATCATCTACATGGCCTACTCCGTCATTATGTCGGTGGTATGGATCATGCTGGAGTCCCCCGACCTTGCCATTACGGAGGCAGCGGTGGGCGCAGGCATCACCAGTCTGCTGCTGTTTCTGACGCTGCGGCGGCTGAACCTGATCGACCGCGATGAAGAGCATCGCAAGCATCAGGAGGAATCCCTGCGGGAGCATGCCGCCCTTGAGGCGGAGCGGAGAGAGGAGGACAGCCATGAAGCGTGAAAAGAGCTTCTTCCGCCGCTGGCTGGACGGTCAGGTCGACTGGTCTGCCATGCTGGAGCAGAAGACACCGGACAAGACGGCAGACGCTGCCCCCTATGAACCTCATTATGATCCCGCCAGCGCCCGAAAGGCGCTGCGGCGCGGCCGGTTGGCCTATACCGCGCTGGCGGTGGTGCTGTGCATCGCCTTCGCGGTGTTCATGCTGCTGACGGTGGCCAATCTGCCGGAGTACGGCAGCGCCGACGCCCCCACTGTCAACGAGGTGGCGGAGCGGTATGTGGAAAAGGGAACGGAGGAGACCGGAGCGGTGAACACTGTGGCCGGTATGATCCTTGACTACCGTGCCTTCGATACGCTGGGCGAATCCTTTGTGCTGTTTACCGCCATGTGCGCCGTGACCATGCTGATGAACGCCCCCGGCAAGCGCCGTGTGCGGAAGCTGGACTACGAATATGAAACGCTGGACTACTATCAGGATCCCATCGTCCGCACGGTGTGCAAATTCGTCATCCCCATCATTCTGGTGTTCGGCGTATACATCCTGCTGAACGGACACCTGTCTCCCGGCGGCGGATTTTCCGGCGGCGCCATCATGGCATCGGCGCTCATCATCTACGGTCTGGTCTGGGGCGGTGAACGTACCTCCAAAGCCATTCCCGCCAAGGTTCTGAAGGGCATCGTACTGTGTGCGCTGGGCTTTTACGCCTGCTCCAAGACCTATTCCTTCTTTACCGGCGCCAATCATCTGCATTCCATTATCTCGCCCGGCATTCCGGGTCGGATCCTGTCCGCCGGACTGATCCTGCCGCTGAACGTGGCGGTCGGCTTCGTGGTGTGCTGCACCATGTATAGCTT
>CAKTKM010000167.1 GCA_934569425.1 uncultured Oscillospiraceae bacterium | reverse complement strand
AGGCGCTGCGCGGAGCGCAAGCCGACCGCACGCGAAGCGCAGAGTCCCACTTCCGGCACCATAGAAGGACTCTAATTCGGATACAATTAGGGCCCTTCTTTTTTGCACCCCTCCCAGGCGAAAAAGTCCGGACAATCTGGGCATTTCCGGCTTTTCGCACACGATATGCTGTCGGGAGTGCGTCCGGAACGTCAGCTTATTTACCGATTTTCCGCGTTTTCCAGCAAAAATCCCATCCGCGCCACTTTGAAATCGTGTGCAAGATGGGTTACCTCAGTACTATATCGAAAACAGCCACGAGGCAATCATTGATCCGCTGGAGTGGGACGCAGTGCAGGACGAGATCAAACGCCGGAAAGCCATAGGCCGGGCATACAGCAGCAAGAGCATCTTCGGTGCAAAGCTCAAGTGCGGCGACTGTGGCGGCTGGTTCGGAGTCAAGACATGGCATTCGACCGACCGGTACCGGACGAGCATCTGGCAATGCAACTGCAAATTCGATAAGGGCAAGGATCGGTGCAAGACCCCGCATCTTACGGAAGAGGAGATCGAGGCACGGTTCATCGCTGCCTACAACAGCATGCTGACCGACAAATCAGCCTACCTTCTGGGGTGCGAGACGGCTCGAGAATTTCTCATGGATACGACTGACTTGGATACCGAAATGGAAGAGCTGCTGCGAGAGCTGGATGTGATCGCCGGGCTTATCAGGAAGTGTATCGATGAGAACTCCGCAACCGCACAGGACCAGACCGAGTATACCAGCCGGTACAACGCTTACGTTGACCGATACGAAAAGGCAAAAGCCCGTTACGACTCTCTTGCAGCGAATCGGCAAGATAAGCTGGCTGGGGCAAAAGCCGTAGAACGATTCATGGCGGTGCTCGATGAGCGGGACGATCCTCTGACGGAGTTCGATCGTCACCTGTGGATCATGACGGTGGACTACGCGACAGTTCATAGGGACGGAACCATTACATTCCGCTTCTATGACGGTACAGAGATCACGAAGTGATGTAAGAGCGCAAGGAGAAAAACTTACAACTTGTTTACACAGAATGATAGCGATGTTCACACCTCGCTTTCTATTATATTAATAGATACAGAACAATGGAGGACTAAGTTGTGTACCGCATCTTTGTAATTGAAGATGATGATGCCATCAATCGGTTGCTCTGCATGAATCTTTCTATAGCTGGATATGAACCTATCCCTGCAAAAGATGGTTTGGAAGCACTTAAGATGATCCAGAACGGTGAGCGCTTCGACGTGGCGATAGTGGATGTGATGCTGCCTGGAATCGACGGCTTTCATCTGATGGAGCCACTCAAAGCCCATGGGATCCCGGTCATTTACTTGACAGCCAAAAACGATCTCGAAAGCAAATTGACAGGCCTTACCACTGGGGCAGAGGACTATATCGTCAAACCTTTTGAGGTCATGGAACTACTTGTTCGAATGGAAAAAGTTCTTGCACGGCACTGTAGCGGAGGCATCATCACGATTCGTGATTTAACAATCCATGTCGATGAACGGGTTGTTTTTAAAGAGGATCAGCCAATCCTGCTCAAACCGCTTGAATTCGACCTGCTTCTTTTCTTTGCCCGAAATCAGAACATTGCTCTTTCCCGCGAAAAGATCCTTGCCGAGGTTTGGGGCATGAATTTCTATGGGGAGAGCCGCACAATTGATATCCATGTCTCCCAGTTAAGAAAGAAAACTGGCCTTCCTATTATTTCCGTACCTCGGGTCGGATATCGGTTGGAGACTACGCTATGAAGATACGTGTCCGTCTTTCCCTGCTATTCATTCTTTGCTCGACGATGAGTCTTTTGTTGTGTGGATTTCTGCTGCTCCGGTCAAGCGAAAAAAGCATGATACGGTCTGTGGAAGATAACGCTGCCTCTGAACTTGCCATGCTGAACACTTCTTTTTCTTCGGCTGTTTCAAAAGTCCTGGACGAAGGATCATCGGATGCTGTTCGGCGAAGCATCCTCATTTATGTGTTTCAAAGCTACACTGATGATACGTTCAGTGGATCCCAATACGTCCTCAAGCACAACGAGGAGACCTTTTTCAATAACAGCGGATACGCTCCGGACGTCCTTCTCGGGGGGTTACAACAGAATACCGTGACCTGGCAGGGGGAAAAGCTGTTTGCTGCCGTGACTGAAACAGATCTGCTGAGTGAGACATATCAGATCTACATCATACGTAATATGACATCTGTGTACGATTCCATTACCGGGTTACGGTTGCAGTTTGCGATTATCTGCGCTTTTGCTGTCCTGATCAGCACCGTCCTGATCCTTGTCATCACATCCCGTACACTTAGCCCGCTCAAAACGTTGGAAAAAGAAGCGATATCCATGACCAAAGGCGCGTACCAAACTCGGATTCCTCTCTCTGAAGGTCAGTTGAAACGAAAAGACGAGATAACGACAGTATCGGAGAGCTTCAACCGTATGGCAGACGCTGTAGAAAGTCATATTAACGCCATTACGGCAGTTGCAGATGAACGTAGGATGCTGATAGGTGCATTGACCCATGAAATGAAGACGCCCATGACAGCTATCATCGGATATGCGGAACTACTGGAACGAGCAAAGCTGTCTGAGAAGCAGAGCGAGGAAGCCGTCTCCTTCATCCATCGGGAGGCACAACGGCTGGAACGGCTCACTCAGAAAA
>CAKTKM010000166.1 GCA_934569425.1 uncultured Oscillospiraceae bacterium | reverse complement strand
CAAGGAGCCCAAGGACACCGGCTACCGCAGCCTGCATCTGATCGTTGAGGTCCCCATCGTGATCTCCGAGGGAACGCTGAAGCTGCCGGTGGAGATCCAACTGCGCACCATCGCCATGGATATGTGGGCAAGTCTGGAGCATGAGCTGCGCTATAAGTCCGACCGCCATTGGGGCGAGGCGGAGAGCAGCCGCCTGCGGCTGTGCAGCGACGCCATTTACGAGGTAGACCGGGAGATGCAGAACATCTATCAGGGAAAGGAACCGGAGTATACAAGCTGAAAAAGAGAGCCGCAAGGCTCTCTTTTTTATGCGAAGGGGCGGCGCTCAGGCCACCGTGCCGAAGACCGTTACCCCCAGCAGGCTCAGCACGCCCATGATGATCCCCGCCAGCACCACGCCGCCCATACAGGCAGCCACGCTTTTCCGGAAGCCCATGTTCAGAAAGCTGGCGGCCAGCGTTCCCGTCCACGCGCCGGTGCCGGGCAGGGGGATGCCCACAAACAGCAGCAGCGCCCAGAAAAGACCCTGTCCCGCCTTGGCCTGCAGCTTTTGCCCGGCGGATTCGCCCTTGCGCAGGCAGAAGGTGAAAAACCGGCCGATCAGGGGCTTGTCCTGTCCCCATAGCAGCACCTTGCGGGCGAGAAAATAGATCAGCGGCACCGGCAGCATATTGCCCACGATGGCGACAAGGAACGTCAGCCACAGGGGCAGGCCGTATACCACGCCATAGGGGATGGCGCCCCGCAGCTCGATCAGCGGCACCATGGAGACGAAAAAGACAATGAGAATGTGTTTCAGCATACGTTTTGATTTCCTTTATTCTTGTGTGGCCAGCTCTTTCAGCAGGGCGATCTCTCCGGCGTAGCCGGGCAGGTCGTTGGGGGTCTCCAGCACCATGGGCAGCCCCCGCAGGGCGGGATGGTTCACCACGGCGCGGAAGGTCTCCAGTCCCAGACAGCCCGCGCCGATACAGGCGTGGCGGTCTTTTTTCGCGCCGCAGGGGTTGAGACTGTCATTGATGTGGACGGCTTTCAGTCGGTGCAGGCCGATCACGCGGTCGAACGCCGTCAGCACGCCGTCCAGATCATGAGCGATGTCGTACCCCGCGTCGGACACATGGCAGGTATCCAGACACACGCCCATTTTGCCGGAGAGCCGCACGCGGTCGAGAATTTCCCGCAACTCTTCGAATGTGCCGCCCACCTCGGTACCCTTGCCCGCCATGGTCTCCAGCAGCACGGTGGTGTGCAGGTCCGGGGTCAGGACGGCGTTCAGGGCATCGACAATGAGGGTGATGCCGGTCTCAACGCCCTGTCCGGTGTGGCTGCCCGGGTGGAAGTTGTAGAGGTTGCCGGGCAGATGCTCCATCCGCGTCAGATCATCCGTCAGGGTCATGCGGGCAAACTCCCGGGTACGCTCGTCCTTGGAGCAGGCGTTGATGGTATAGGGGGCGTGAGCCACCAGCGGACCGAAGCTGTTTTCCCGGCACAGCGCCAGCAGCGCCGCGGCGTCGGCGGGGTCGATGGGCTTGGCTTTGCTGCCCCGCGGGTTGCGGGTGAAGAACTGCAGCGTGGTGGCGCCGATGGACAGCGCCGTTTCCCCCATGACCCGCAGCCCGGCGGAGGGGGACAGGTGACAGCCGATATAGAACATAGTCATTTTACGGTAGAACAAATACGGCGCAGTCGGCGTGTCCGTTTTCGATGGTCACCACCCCATAGGTGGGGCGGAGGTGATCGCCGATGGCGCCGGGGTTTATGGTGTAGAGGGTACCGTCATAGTCCACCAGCGGACAGTGGGTATGGCCGAACAGCAGCACGTCCGCGCCGTACTCCCGGGCGGCATACTGGGCGGACAGCGGCGAGGACTTCACATTGCGGGTGTGGCCGTGCAGCATCAGCAGGCGCACGCCGTCAAATTCCAGTAGCCGCTCCGGCTCGTCAAGGCTGCCCCAGTCGCAGTTTCCGGGAACGGCGGTCAGGGGGATCTCCGGGCAGCGGCGCCGGAGCGCACGGGCATCCGGCAGGCAGTCCCCCAGATGGAGGATATGACGCGGCTGCGTCAGCTCCGCCGCGCGGCACATATTGTCAACATTTCCGTGGGAATCGGAGAGAACCAGCAGCTTCATGGGCAGTTCCTTTCTGGGGAGTTTCACGCCCGGGGGCGCGAGACTTTTTGATAATAGGTATTATACCATCTTCTCCTTGCAAACTCAAATTATTTCCGCTATGATAGGGAAAAAAGACAGCACAGGAGGGCGGAGGCATGGCCACAGGCGGCATTGTGGAGATCGATCTCCATGGAAAGAACAGTTATCAGGCCAAGGTGGCCATTGACGCGGCGCTGCGGCGGGCGCGGGGCGGTACCTACCGTCTGCGGATCGTCCACGGCTATCACGGCGGTACGGCGCTGCGGGATCTGGTGCGGCAGGAATACGCCGGACAGGTGCTGCGGGTGATCCCGTTGGATCAGGGGCGCACCGATCTGGTGCTGCGGGAATTTTAGGAGGAGCGTATGGAGCTGAAGATCGCGCAGATCCAGATGTCCGTCACGGCGGACAAGGTGGAAAACCTGCGCCGCGCCTGCGAGCTGGTGCGGCAGGCGGGGGAGGTGGACATGGCGGTGCTGCCGGAGATGTTCTGCTGCCCCTATGACAACGCCTGCTTCCGCGCCTACGGCGAGGCGGAGG
>CAKTKM010000165.1 GCA_934569425.1 uncultured Oscillospiraceae bacterium | reverse complement strand
GCAGGTAGCCGCCGTGATCGCAGCCAATGGCAATTTTCATGATGATATTCCTCCCTGTTGTTCTTTCTTTGGTATCTGCCGCCATGCGGCGGCTTTTCTGTCAAAGCGCCTGAAATGAGGGCTTCATCCGGTCAAATGTTGTGAAATAGCGGAAGCCGCAGCTCCGCAGCAGCTCCTGCCGTGCCTCGATGACACAGCCCAGATGCTGCGCGGTGTGGGCGTCGGAGCCAAGGGTGATGATCTCGCCGCCCAAGGCACGGTAAAGCTTCAGCACATCGGCATCCGGCAGAGGGGTGTTGCCCCGGTTGGTGTTGCACTCGATGCCCACGCCTCTGGGAATGACGGTGCGGAGGATCTCCTCGATCTGCGCCATGTGGGGACGGAAGGAGATCTCCCTGCCCCGCATCTCGTTGATACAGCGCTCCGGCAGCGTCAGGTGTCCCAGCACACTGAACTGCCCCCACTGCGCCAGCTCCAGCATCTCGGCAAGATAGGCGTCGATGACGGCGTGATAGTAGGCGTCGTCCCGCTGGCCGTCGATGTAAAAAAGGTCAAACAGTCCCCTCTCATCACGGGTCATATGAACCGATCCGATCACGAAGTCCAGCGGCGGTGCGTCCGCCATCTGCCTTTGGGCGCAGTCAAAGCCCAGATAGGCCTCGCCCAGCTCCGCCCCCAGCTTCAGCCGGATACGCCCGCCGTACTGTTCCACGGCGTCGGCATACTGCTTTTTCACCGCCGCCCAGTCGAAGGTATCCGTCCGCAGGTGGTTGGTTCCCCACTGGATCGTGTCCACATGGTCGGTGAAGCAGATCTCATCCAGTCCCCGCCGAATGCCCTCCGCCGCCATGTCCGCCATGGTCACATGACCGTCCGGCGAACAGGAGGAATGCACATGATAATCAGCCAGATACATCAGCGTTTCTTTCCAAAGAAGCTCCTGCGCTTTTCATAGTTGCTCTCGCCCAGCAGATCGCTGAACTTTTTCAGGGCTTCCTTTTGCTCCTTGTTCAGATTTTGCGGGGTCTCGATATTGACGGTGACATATTGATCGCCGCGGCCGCGGCCATTGAGGGCGGGGATCCCCTTGCCCCGCAGGCGGAATACCGTGCCGGTCTGGGTCCCCTCGGGAATATCGTACTTCACCTTTCCGTCAATGGTGGGGATCTCCAGCGTGCCGCCCAGCACCGCCTGCGCGTAGGTGATGGGTGCTTCGCAAAACACGGATGTCCCCTCCCGCCGGAAGATCTCATGGGGCTGCACCATCACGGTGATCAGCAGATCGCCGTTGGGGCCGCCGTTTCTGCCGGTATGCCCCTGTCCCCGCAGGGAGATGGTCTGGCCGTCGTCGATACCGGCGGGAATATTGACCTTGATGGCGCGGTGCTTGCGTATCCGCCCCTGCCCGTGGCAGTCGGGACAGGGCTGATGGATGATCCGGCCCGTACCGCCGCACTTGGAACAGGGGGAGGTGGAGGCGAACACGCCCATGGGCGTCTGGCGGCGGGTCTGGACGCTGCCGGTGCCGTGGCAGACGGAGCAGACCTCCGGCGTGGTGCCTTTGGCACAGCCGTTGCCCTTACAGGTAGGGCATTGCTCGCTGCGGTCCACATTGATCTCCTTCTCACAGCCGAAGGCCGCCTCGGTGAAGGTGACGGTAACGGCGGCGCGGATGCTCTCGCCCCGCTGGGGGGCGTTGGGATTGCGGCGCTGTCCGCCGCCGAAGCCTCCGCCGAAGAAGCTGCCGAAAATGTCGCCCAGATCGCCGAAATCGAAGCCCGCCGCGCCGTCGCCCCAGCCTGTGCCGCCTGCCCCCGCGCCATAGCTGGGGTCAACACCGGCAAAGCCGAACTGGTCGTAGCGCGCCTTCTTCTCGGGATCGGACAGCACCTCGTTGGCTTCGTTGACCTCCTTGAATTTCTCCTCGGCGGCCTTGTCGCCGGGGTTCATATCGGGATGGTACTTTCGCGCCAGCTTTTTATATGCTTTTTTGATCTCGTCCTCGCTGGCGCCCTTGCTGACGCCGAGAACCTCGTAATAATCGCGTTTTTCCTGTGCCATATTCCTTCTCCGATAACGCCACGACAAGGGACAGGTATGCCCTGCCCCTTATCGTGGATCCGTCACTTACTTGTTCTGGTCGTCGTCATCGACTACCTTATAGTCTGCGTCATAGTACTGGGCTCCGCCGTTGGGGTCGCCGCCGGGCTGCTGGGCGGCGCCGTTGGGATCGCCCTGCGGATTGGCCTGCTGATACAGCTTTTCGCTCATCTGATAGAACAGCTGGGTCAGCTCCTCGGTGGCCGCCTTGATGGCGTCGGTGTCCTCGCCCTTCAGCGTCTCCTTCAGCTTGTCGATACCGGCCTTGATGGGCTCCTTCTCGTTCTCGGGTACCTTGTCGCCCACTTCGGTCAGAGTCTTCTCCGCCTGATAGACCATCTGGTCGGCCTGATTGCGGATCTCGACCTTCTCCTTGATCTTGGCGTCCTCGGCGGCATACTGCTCCGCCTCCTTGACGGCCTTCTCGATGTCCTCCTTGCTCATGTTGGAGGAGGAGGTAATGGTGATATGCTGCTCCTTGCCGGTACCCAGATCCTTGGCGGACACGTTGACGATGCCGTTGGCGTCGATGTCGAAGGTCACCTCGATCTGCGGAACGCCGCGGCGTGCCGGAGCGATGCCGTCCAGATGGAAGCGGCCCAGACTCTTGTTGGCGGCTGCCATCTCACGCTCGCCCTGCAGCACGTTGAC
>CAKTKM010000164.1 GCA_934569425.1 uncultured Oscillospiraceae bacterium | reverse complement strand
TCTGAAATGGTACACAGATCCTGAAAGAAGTTGTAGCACTCCTCCTCCGTCTCCAGCGTCAGGATGGCCTGATACAGGCGGTCGCTTTTTTCCTTCTTGGCGATCTTGGACTTGGCTGCTCTTACCATGTCTCGTTCTCCTCTTTTCTATGGTCGTTCCGAACCCTTTCACATTGTACCATTTTAGTCCGCGAAAGTAAACCACCGCCGCAAAATATTTTTTGCCCGGCAGACAAAAGTTCGCTTCGCTTAGAGCAGTGTCTCCCGCTGGGCCATCAGTTCATCGATGAACACCTTGGCTGCCAGCGGCAGCGTGCGGCGATCCTTGGTAACAACGGCCAGCGTCCGGATAACGGGCGGCTCAATAGGCAGCGCCGCCACATCATAGGCCGTCTTGCGCAGCACCAGTTCCGTCAGGATGGAGACTCCCATCCCCTGCTCGATCATGGACAGAAGGGAATAGTCATCATGCACCCGCAGGCGGATGTTTGGCGTGATACCCGCCGCGGCAAAGGCTTCCTCCACCTCACCGTAGGCGCCGCTCTCCACCATCAGAAATGGCTCTCCCGCCAGTTCCTCCAGCGTAACACATTCTCTCTCTGCCAGCGGATGACCGGCGGGCACCACCGCGCGGAACTCTCCGGACTTTACCACCATTGTCTCCAGTCCCTTCACCGCATGGGGATTCACAAAGCCGAAGTCCACCGCCCCGGTACGCACCCATTCCTGAATACTGGAATAATCCCCCTGATGCAGCACGATCTGCACGTTGGGGTGCTTTTCCCAAAAGGCGCGGATCACCTGGGGCAGCCAGTGGGCCGACACGCTGGACACCGTGCCGATGCGGACGACACCGGTTTCCAATCCGCTGATCTCGTCGGCGCTGCGGCGCATGGCGTCATATTGCCGCACAGCATTCTCCACAGACGGATACAGCCGCTCCCCCTCCGGCGTCAGACGGATGCCGTAGCGGGAGCGGTATAATAATTTCATGGACAGCTCCCGCTCCAGCGAGGTCATCATCTGGCTCAAGGCAGGCTGGGTGTAGCCCAGAAGCTCCGCCGCCTTGGTGAAGCTGCCCACCTCCACCACCTTCAGAAACGCTTTATATCGGTGCATATTCAAATAACCTTTCCGCATGTTCATATAATAAACATCAATTTTACTTATTTATAAGGCGAGTATATAATGAGGTCACCAAAAAGTCAAGGGGATGGTAACAATGCGGAAAAACGAGTTCGCCGCCGGTGCAAAGGCCGCCCTGCCCATCTGCCTCGGTCTCATCCCCATCGGCATCTCCTACGGCCTGCTGGCGTTGCAGGCGGGCTTGACGCAATTCGAAACGGTGCTCATGTCGGTGCTGGTGATGGCCGACTCTTCCCAGCTGATGGTGGTGGGCATGATCGGCAAGGCCACGGTGCTGGCCATGATCACGGCGGTGTTCTTTGTGAATCTTCGCCATCTGGTGATGAGCAGCGCCGTCATGAGCCGCATGGAGCCCACGCCGCTATGGATGAAGCTGCTGAGCGCCTTCTCCCTCTGTGACGAGTCCTTCGCCCTGTTCGCCCTGTCCGGCAGCCGCAGCGCCGCCTATCTGCTGGGCGCCAATACGGCCCTGTACGGCACATGGGTGCTGGCGTCGGTGCTGGGCGCAGTCATTGGACAGTTTCTGCCGGAGGTGGTGGCCAAAAGCTTCGGCGTAGCGTTTTACGCCTCGTTCCTCGCTCTGCTGCTGCCCAGCGCACAGAAATCCCGCCGCGTTGCCCTGCTGGTGCTGCTGACCGCCGGGATGAACACGGTTTTGCAGCTGTTCCTGCCCGTCAGCTGGGCGGTGATATTGTCCATGGCGGCCAGCGCCGCCATGGGAACGTTCTTTGTGGAGGTGCAGGACGATGAGCAGAACTGACGCATATCTCCTGATTTTCGGCATGGCGGCGGTGACGTACATCCCCCGCGCCCTGCCCGCCTTCCTGATGGACAAGCTGGCACTGAGCGGACGGGCAAAGCGCTTCCTGTCCCTGCTGCCCTACACGGCGCTGTCCGCTCTGATTTTCCCCGGCGTGTTCTCTGTGGACGCCGCGCACCCCCTGTTCGGCATTGCCGGTGCCGCCGTCGCTGCGGTGCTGGCGCTGAAAAAGTGTCCCCTGATCGTCTGCGTACTGGCTGCTGTTGGCCTCAACTGCGCGCTGTACCTGATGATCTGAACCAGTAAAAACAACGAATGACGAAAGGAGCTGTTTTCCATGACAGACACAAACAACAAGTCCTCTAAAAAGCTGTGGGTCGCCGCTATCGTTGATCTGCTCATTATCGCCGCCGTGATGACATGCCTGTTTACCGGCTTCATTCCCCCTGTGGTGGCCGTTTTCGCCATGCTGATGCCCGTGTGGGTGGTGGCGGCTCTGTGCCTGTGGTGCACGGTGCTCTGACTGCTCCCGTTTTTCTCTCCCCATAAGAAGCACCGGCGGACGCGCAGCGTCCGCCGGTGCTTCTTATACGATTCAGTTTTCCGTTTTACCGTGGAGCTTCTTCTGCAGCCAGTCCTTGCCGTCCACATAGCGGGAGACGATAAAGGACACCACATAGTCGCCGGCGGCGTTGACCATGGTGGCCGGGGGATCCACCAGATTGCCGATGGCCAGTGCGATGGGGTAGGCGATGGCCAGATGGTCGGGGAAGAAGATGGTGCACACCACCAGCTCTCCGGTGCCGCCGCCGCCGGGGATGCCGCTCATGGCCACGGAGGAGAACACCGCCACGATGATGGCCAGAATGGCCTTAT
>CAKTKM010000163.1 GCA_934569425.1 uncultured Oscillospiraceae bacterium | reverse complement strand
TATTGTCAAGGGGCTTGACGCAGTATGGGCGCATTTCTGCCCGTCAAAACCGTGTCTGTCCTTGTCAATCGATGGTAGAAGACCAGAATACGCCAACCCGTACAGCAAATACCGGAGAAAACCTGCAAAACTGTGACAAATGCAACAGACGAAATGGGAGCGCGGCGGTATACTGTCACCAGAATCCAACGAGGAGGTCGTGTCTATGATCCGCAAGATCATTCATATTGACGAGGAGAAGTGCGATGGCTGCGGCGCGTGCGTCAACGCCTGCCATGAAGGAGCGATCGGCCTTGTGAATGGCAAGGCCAGACTGCTGCATGAGCATTATTGCGATGGTCTGGGCGACTGCCTGCCCGCCTGCCATACCGATGCCATTACTTTTGAGGAGCGGGAAGCCCCCCCTTATGATGAGGCCGCCGTACTGGCCGCCAAGACCGGCCGGCAGTCCGCTGTCCATACCGGCTGTCCCGGCGCCGCCGCGCGGCAGCTGTCCCGCAAAGCCCCTGTCGTTTCCGCGGCGGCTTCTGATGAAGTGGAGGGACAATTGACCAACTGGCCGGTGCAGATCAAGCTGGCGCCCACGCAGGCACCCTATTTTGACGGCGCGTCGCTGTTGGTGGCGGCGGACTGCTCCGCTTTTACTTATGGTGATTTTCACCGCCGTTTTCTCTCCGGCAGGGTATGCCTCATCGGCTGTCCCAAGCTGGACGGCGTGGATTATACCGAAAAGCTGACGGAGATTATCCGGAACAACGACATTCGGTCTCTGACCATCGTTCGGATGGAGGTACCCTGCTGCGGCGGACTGGAGTTTGCCGCCAAGACCGCGCTGCAGAACAGCGGAAAGTTTATCCCATGGCAGGTGGTCACCGTCAATGTTGACGGCTCCCTGCGGGAAAATTGAGGGAAAAACGGTACCGATAACGCTCTTTTATGTACCGATAAACCCGTTTTATGTACCAATAAAACCGCAAAAAATTCACTCGTAAGAGTGCCGATTGGAGGAAAAAGAGATGAAAAGCACCATCAGGCGGTTGGCGGCCATCCTGTGTGCCGTCATGTTGATCCTAAGCTTATCCGGCTGCAAAACCGCTCCGGACGAGGACATTTCGCCGGAGAAGCCCGTAGACATGGAACGGATTCAGGAGCTGTTTGCCGCGGGAAGCTGGTACGCCCAGGCGCTGACCAGCACCTATGAGGATCCCCGGGACGTGGATCTTGCACAGATGTTTTATAACGGCGGAGAGCGGCAGGTCACACAGGAGGAATATGACTATGTTCAGCGGCAGCTGGGCGATCCCGGTACCGACGTGATGGTCATTTCGCCGGAGGAGATGGACGCGGCGCTGACAGAGGTGTTCGGCCTGACACTGGAGGAGACCCACAAAAACGGACTGGATTCATTCATTTTCTGGGAAGAAACCGGCAATTACTACCTTTGCCACGGCGATACCAACGTGATGAACGTTACGTTTATCGATGGGCAGAATCAGGGCGAAGGCTGCCTTACCCTGACCTATGAGGGCTGGGACGGCAGCTATCATGTGGAGCTGCGGCTGGGACAGACGGAGTCCGACGCCGGACATTTCTACATCAGAAGCAATACCAAGGCGTAACGCAAAAGACGCACCCCGCAGGGGGTGCGTCTTTTGCGTTAAAACAGTTCGTCATACGGCTGGCCGTTCAGTGACTGCATCAGGTGCAGGCGGCGGAAGTCGATCAGATCCTCCGGCAGCGCGTCCAGCGGAAACCAGTCCAGTCCGTCGCACTTGTTTGGCTCCATAATGGCAGGCGTACCTTCGTAGGCATGGACGAAGAAATACAGGTCATAATAGGTACGATCCCCCTCCTTGCCCAGCCGGTGGCAGACGTGGGCAAATTCCGCGTCCTCCGGACGGACACGGATGCCCAGCTCCTCGCTGCACTCCCGCGCCAGCGCCTGCCGGGCGGTCTCGTCTTCATCCACATGGCCGGAGCCGGCAATGTCCCATTTGCCGTCCATATAGCCGGTGTTATGGCGGCGGTGCAGCAGTACCTCCTGCCTGCCGCCGCGCTCCCGCAGCAGCAGAGGAAATACCGCCGAGTAACAGGGGAAATGTTGTGCCATTGTGTATCACTCCTTATTGCGGCAAAACGCCTCATACTGCTCCTGAAGCCAGCACTTCAGAGCAGCAACACCCTCTTCGTCCCATGCAAAATCCCGTTCCTGCACGTTCTTGGCGGCTTCGTAGCAATAGACGGTATAAACGGCGGCATGCAGGAGCTTTTCTTTTTTATCCATGGCAAAACGGTATCGGAAATCACCGATAGAGCCGGTGTAGACGTTGGCGCGGTTGAACCACTTGGGATTCAGCTCTTCAAACTGCGGATGCATATGATCCCTCCCTGCGTAAAATTGCTTCGCCATTCTATCACAGATTCCCTCCGATTTCAACGGTTGCCTTGGGGAAGACAACGTGGTATACTATACATTGGAATAAAATTGAAGGCAACATAAACTCATGATACGAGGTGTTTTATATGGAAAACGCAGTGAAACGAATTGGTGTATTGACCTCCGGCGGTGACGCGCCGGGTATGAACGCCGCCATCCGCGCCGTGACCCGCAGCGCTCTGAGCCGCGGCATTGAGGTGGTGGGGATCCGCCGCGGCTGGCAGGGACTCATCAACGGGGATTTTGTGCAGCTGGACAGCTCCAGTGTCAGCCGGATCATCAACCGGGGCGGCACCATCCTGTATACCGCCCGCAGCGAGGAATTCCGCACCAAGGAGGGTCAGGAAAAGGCGTTCAATACCTGCAAGCTGCTGG
>CAKTKM010000162.1 GCA_934569425.1 uncultured Oscillospiraceae bacterium | reverse complement strand
ATATAGCTCAAACAAAAGATCCGCGGCATATGCCGCGGATCTTTTGTTTATCGGATATTTCGAATAAGCATCTTAGCTGCGGGAGCATTTCTCCGCGTCGATCGCCAGTACAACCATCAGCGCGTACAGGGCATTCTCCTTCTCCGTCACGTCGATCACATAGGTATCCGTCCAGTGAAACAGCTCTTTGGAGACTGCCGCTACCTGCCGGTCTTGGGCATCCCAAATGGTATAGTCCCATTCCATAAAGCTGCCCTCTACCCGCCAACCAAGAGAGTCCAGAGAAAAGGATGGCCGCAGGAAGGTAAATTCCTTGCGGATCGTGCCGACGCACTGCTGGCCGATATACAGGTCAAACTTGGGCAGGAAGGTAAAAACCTGCTGCTTCACGGTGGCAATGTGCTGCCCCATGGGATCCAGTATATGCAGGCAGTGTCCCCACGCCAGCTTGCCCTCCACCGTAAAGGCCACGGCGCCGCTGTCATCCATGTGGTAGATGTCGTAACTGTCAAACCACGAAAACATCCGCTGCTTGAAATAGAGCTTCATAGGGAGGATCCTCCTGTTCTTTTATATTCCTTGGTAAATAGAAACGGCAGAAATACCGCGGCGTACACCGCCGCGTCCAGCAGCAGGGACTGCCATGTCCATACCACACCTGCGGGGGATGCGGCAAAAAACAGAGCGAGCTTCTTTTTCGCGGCTGCTTCCAGGGCATCCTCCTTTCCAAGCAGGCAAGTTGGTTTCTCTGTCTCGATTCTACCGGGAAAATACCGCTGTGTCCAGCAACTTGAAATTGCATGGGAAAAGCTTCCCCGCAACTTGAAGTTGCGGGGAAGCTTGTGTCACACCGAGAACAAAATGTCGGCATAGGTGGGGAAGGGCCAGTGTTGTGCGCCGGTAATGGTCTCCAGCTGGTTGATCAGGGTGCTGGCCTTCCGGCGGCGGGCGTCCACCTCGTCCCGGTAGTAGCAGGCCGCCTTGATGCCGCCGTCCATGGCGGGTGCCTTGGCGATGGCACGCTCCAACGCCTCACAGGCGTCATAGAGCTTGCCGGACAGCGTGGACAGTTTTCGCAGCGTGGACTCTTCCATCTTTACGGACAGGGGAATACCACAGTTCTGCTTGTGGAACAGGGCGGTTGCCAGCTCGTCGGAGTATTTGCTGACGGCAGGCATGATCTGGCGGCGCGCCATATCCAGCAGGGTATTGCCCTCGATGATCATGACCTTGCAGTAGTTCTCCAGATGGATATTGTAACGCGCTTCCAGCTCGTTGCGGGTCAGGACACCGTGACGGCTGAACATGGCCACGTTTTTCCCGGCGATATAGGCGGGCAGGGCGTCTACCGTGTTGCTCATATTGCACAGGCCGCGGCGCTTGGCCTCGGTCACCCATTTATCGCTGTAGCCGTTGCCGTTGAAGATGATGCGCTGATGGGCGGCAAAGGTATCACGCAGCAGCGTCTGGAGGGCGGACTGGAAGTCGGCGGCCTGCTCCAGCGTATCGGCAAACTGCTGCAGCTCCTCGGCCATAATGGTGTTCAGCACGGCGCTGGGGCTGGCGATAGACTGGCTGGAACCCAACATGCGGAACTCAAATTTATTACCGGTAAAGGCAAGAGGAGAGGTGCGGTTCCGATCCGTGGTGTCCTGCGGGATCTCCGGCAGGGTGTCTACACCGATCTCAAGACGGCGCTTGGTAACGTCTACATACTCGGTGCCGCTGATAATGGCCTCCAGAATAGCGGTCAGCTCGTCACCGAGGAAGACGGAGACAATGGCGGGAGGGGCTTCGCTGCCGCCAAGACGGCGGTCGTTTCCGGGATAGGCCACGCAACAGCGGAGCATATCCTGATACTCGTCCACGCCTTTGATAAAAGCGGCAAGGAACAGCAGAAACTGGGCGTTCTGACTGGGGGTCTTTCCGGGCTTGAGCAGATTTTCACCGGTATCGGTCTGCAACGACCAGTTGTCATGCTTGCCGCTTCCGTTGACACCGGCAAAGGGCTTTTCGTGGAGCAGACACACCAGACCGTGCCGCTCGGCCACCGTTTTTAGCAGTTCCATGGTCAGCTGGTTGTGGTCGCAGGCCACATTGGCGTTGCAGTAAACTGGGGCGTTTTCATGCTGGGCGGGAGCGACCTCATTATGCTCCGTTTTGGAAAAAACGCCCAGCTTCCACAGCTCCATGTCCAACTCGTGCATAAAGGCGGCAACACGGGGCTTGATGGCGCCGTAATAGTGGTCGTCCAGCTCCTGCCCTTTGGGAGGCTTGGCGCCGAAAAGGGTACGGCCGCACAGGCGCAGATCCTCACGGCGGCGGTAGTCCGCCTTGTCGATCAGAAAATATTCCTGCTCGGCACCGACCTGCGGCGTGACGTGCTGTGCCTTGGTATTGCCGAAAAGACGGAGAATACGGATGCACTGCTGATCCAGCGCGTGCATGGAGCGCAGCAGCGGGGTCTTCTTATCCAGGGTATTGCCGGAGTAGGAGCAGAAGATGGTGGGGATGCAGAGGGTCTTATCCTTTACAAAAGCATAGGACGTGGGATCCCACGCCGTATAGCCACGGGCTTCAAAGGTGGCGCGGAGACCACCGGAGGGAAAGCTGGAGGCATCGGCCTCGCCGCGGCTCAGTTCCTTGCCGGATAATTCCATCAAAATGCGGCCATCCCCGGTGGGGGTGATAAAGCTATCATGCTTTTCCGCTGTGAAGCCGGTCATAGGCTGAAACCAGTGGGTAAAATGCGTAGCGCCAAGCTCGGTGGCCCAGTCCTTCATGGCGCAGGCGATCTCATCGGCAATGGAAC
>CAKTKM010000161.1 GCA_934569425.1 uncultured Oscillospiraceae bacterium | reverse complement strand
GCGCTGATGTAGTTCATCGCCACCGTCAGCACCACCGCCCATGCCACCAGCGTCAAAATGCCCCGGAGGCGGTTGTTGTTTTTGTTATTTTTATTGTTTTTGTTGTTATCTGCCATAAAGCCCTCCTGAAAAGAGTGGACATATCCTAAGTATATATGCCAGTATACCACAAAGGGAGGGGCGCCACAAGCGGCACATGGTTGGATTTTCTGTAAAATTTCTATGAATCGGGCTTTATCTTGGGAACGGGGTATGGTATACTGAATCTGTATTTGTATCAACAAAGGAAGGACAAGCTGCATATGAAGGAGCAAATGACCGCGCCGAAGCGCCGCCCCGTGGCGGAGGCGGAGGCCGACGGGATGATCGAGGGGCGCAACGCCGTGATCGAGGCGCTGCGTGCCGGAACAGCCATCGACAAGATCTATCTGGCCAAGGGCGAGACGGACAAGACCCTGGGACACATCGCCTCCACGGCCCGCGCCGCGGGAGTTGTGGTGGTGGAGGCAGACCGGCGGAAGCTGGACGCTATGAGCCGCACACACGCCCATCAGGGCGTGATCGCACTGGCTGCCGTGCGGGAGTATGTGACGGTGGAGAGCATCCTGCAAAGAGCCGCCGACAGAGGGGAAGCCCCACTGGTGGTGGTGTGCGATGAGATCTCCGATCCGCATAATCTGGGCGCGATCCTGCGTACCGCCGAGTGTGCGGGCGCCCACGGCGTGATCATCCCCAAGCGCCGCAGCGCGGGACTGACGGCCGTTGTGGCCAAGACGTCGGCGGGCGCTGTCAGCTATATGCCGGTGGCGCGGGTGGCCAATATTCCGTCGCTGCTGAAGGATCTGAAAAAGCAGGGGGTATGGGTGTTCGGTACGGCGGCCGATGGCAATACCACGCTGTATGACGCCGACCTGAAGGGCGCGGCGGCGATCGTGATCGGTTCCGAAGGGGACGGCATGACCCGTCTGGTGGCGGAAAACTGCGATTTTCTGGTGAGTATCCCTATGAAGGGAAGCATTTCCTCTTTGAATGCTTCCGCTGCGGCGGCGATCCTGCTGTACGAGGCGGTGCGCCAGAGAGGCTGAGGGAAACAGACGAAACATGAGCAGGCAGGACGATCAGGAAAGAAACACCGCCCCGGCGGCGGAGGAATATTCACTGGAGGACATTCTGGCCGAATACGGCAAGAGTGGGCGTCAGTCTGCGCAAAAAGAAGAAACCGCCGCACCGGAACCGGAGCGGGAAGCCGTTCCGAAGCCGGAGGTGCCGCCTGCGGCCGCGCCGGAGCCGGAGATGACCATGCAGGAGGATGCCGCGGCGCTCCGCAGAGAGCGGAAGAAGCGCAAAAAGGCGAAGAAGGGCGATACGGCGGAGTACCCCGTGATCCGGCAGAAGACGGAGGAAACGGCCTATTCGCCGCCTGCGCCGGAACCGGAGGAGGAGTTGCCGCCGGATCGCGTATCGTTGAAGCACCTGATGTATGACACGGTGGACGCGGTGCTGGCAGAGAACGACGACGGTATTTTGGAGGAGCCGCCCACTCTGCGGGAGCGGCTGCGGGAGCTGATGAAGGGACGGCGCAGACGTACCCGACGTCAGGATACCGAGCAGCTGTGGGCGGAACCGGAGCGCCTGGAGCCGGAGCCGGAGGAGCCGGAACCGGATTATGATGAGGCGTTCCGGGCAGAAAAACGGCGGGTAAAGCACCTGAAGCGGACGCTGACGGTACTGACTGTTCCCGTGGCGGCGCTGGCGGTGCTGGCGGCGCTGGACGCGCTGGGTTATCTGCCGGCGGTCTGGTGGGAAAACGCCATGCTGCGCTGCGGTGTGCCGGGAGGCGGTTTGCTTTTGACGGCGCTGCTGGCCGGCGATGTATGGAAATACGCTGTGAGCGAAGGAAAGCGGGGGCATGTGACCAGCGCCCTTGGCGCACTGGTGCTGACGCTGGCGGTCATGGCGGGGTGCGTGGTATCCGCCCTGTCGGGGCAGGCGGCGCGGGTTCCCTTCGCGGCCACCGCGGCGGCGCTGTTGTGGATGGAGACATGGGGGCAGCTGCTGCGCGCCAATGCCCGGCGGGATGCGCTTCAATTGGTGAACGTGGGCGGCGAGCCGCCCTATGTGGCGTCGCTGATCGACATGGGCGTATGCAAGCAAAAGGGAAGGATCTCCGGATTTTACCGTATGATGGACAAGGCGGATCCCGCCTGCCGCGTACAGTGGATCGTGACGCCGCTGCTGCTGTGCGCCGCCACGGCGCTGGCCTTTACGGTATGCCTGTCGGGGCAGGGAATGGAGAATTTCCTGTGGATCTGGTCGGCGCATCTGACGGTGGCACTGCCGCTGTCCCTGCCGCTGACGGCGGCGCTGCCGCTGTACCGGCTGCAGCACCGGCTGACACGGGGCGGCAGCGCGCTGGCGGGCTATGCCGGGACGGCAGCACTGCGCCGCAGCCGGCAGCTGCTGATGACGGAAAATGACCTGTTCCCCACGGGGACGGTGGCCTTTAACGGCTATAAGGTCTACGGCGAGGAGCGGGTGAAGATGCTGTCCTATGCTGCCGGTATGGCGCAGGCGGCGCACAGCCAGCTTTCGCCGCTGTTCCGGCAGCAGCTGGCAGCGGAGGGCGGGTTTTCCGCCCGTGTGGAGGATCTGCGCTTCTGCGAGGAGGGCGGCGTTGTCGGCATGATCCGGGGCGAGACGGTGGCCATGGGCAGTGCGTATTTCATGCGAAAGCAGAAGGTGACGCTGCCCCACGACCTGAAATTGCAGACCGGCGTGTTTTTGGCCATCGACGGCGTGCTGGGCGCCATATTTGTAATTAAGTACCAGCCGTCCCGCAATGTGGAC
>CAKTKM010000160.1 GCA_934569425.1 uncultured Oscillospiraceae bacterium | reverse complement strand
GTGGTATACGATCCCGCGGCGGATCACACCCTCCATGCCGCCGACATGGTCTCCCGCTGCGACTACATCCCCTTTGAGGGCTTCCGAACCTCCGGCAGCATCGCCGCCGTGTACCTGCGGGGCGAACCGGCTGTGGAAAACGGCGTTGTCCACAACGTGAAGGGTCTCTATCTCAAGCGGGGAAAATGCGCACTGTAAGTTTTTCTATCGAAAAAGATCTCCGGTCAGATGACCGGAGATCTTTTCGCTTTATTCGTTGGGGGTCACCACACTGGAAATATCCACCGGCTTGCCGTCCCGCCACAGCCGCTCAAGGCCATAGAACTCGCGGGCTTCGGCATTGAAGACATGGACGGCGATACAGCCGTAGTCCAGCAGCACCCATGTGCCGCCGCGGTACCCCTCACGGTGCAGGGGCTGCTCCTCCGCCTCCTCCATCAGAACCTTCTCCACATTGTCCACCAGCGCGTTGATCTGCGTATTGCTGGAACCGGTGGCGATGACAAAATAATCCGCCAGCGTGGTCAGCTCGCCGATCTCCAGTACCTGAATCTCCCGTCCTTTTTTATCAGACAGCGCTCTGGCGGCCAGCAGTGCCATTTCTTTCGGTGTTTTCATAGGGTCACTCCTTTTTCGATGAGGTAATTTCTTGCGTCTAAAGTATCGTGATGCACGGGGTTGCCCATGCCCTCCATCTCTTCGATGGTCATGGTGAGTCCCAGCAGCAGCCCGCGGTCGAGATCCTCATAGACCGCCTGACGCAGGCGCACCACATCGGGATCATTGGCAAACTCGCGGCTGGGTTCGATGTAATCGGCAAGATACAGGATCTTTTCCAGCAGGGACATGCCTGCCCGCCCGGTGGTATGGTACAGGATCGCCTGATACACCTCGTCATCCACGCCGTAAACATGGCGGGCGATGGCGGCGCCGGTCTTGGCGTGAAGCAGCTTCAACGCCTTTTGCTCCAGCGGATCAAGAACAATGCCGTATTGTGCGCACAGCGCCTTTTGCTGCGCCATATCCAGCTTTTTCGTGCAATCGTGCAGCAGTCCCGCCACACGGGCTTCCGTCTCATCCGCGCCGAAGCGCCGCGCAAGGCGCGCCGCTTCCTCCTCGGTCCCCAGCACATGCGGCATCCGCTTGGGCTTGAGATAGCTCAGGGCGATGGGCCGCAGCTGCTCCGGCGTCAGATGTTTCAGATCCGCGTCGGTTCCGTAGAGATGCTCCCGCCGGATATAGCCCCACACGGCGGTGGGGACAAGGTCGCTCCCACGACCTGCCGCCAACGCGGCACGGACATCCGTGGAAGACAGCTCGATCAGCTCCGGATTGTCCAGCAGCATTACCCGGGCATGATTGTCCTCCTCCAACCGCGCCTTCTGCCGCTCCATGACGGCCTGAATATTCTCCTCCACCCGGCTGAATGCGGCAATGTACGCCAGATCGCAGATCGTCTGAGGCAGGTGCCATGTGTGAAGCGACAGGAACATATCCGATCCCATCAGCAGCCACAGCTCCGCGTCAGGATACTGCCTCCGCAGCGCATGCAGGGTGTCGCTGGTATAGCTTTTGCCGCTGCGGTGCAGTTCTATATCGCAGACCTCCGCGCAGCGTCCCACCGCGCCCGCCATCAGCGCCGCCATATTGCGGCGCTGCTCCGCCGTGACGGCGGATGGCAAGGGTTTATGCGGCGGCACACCTGCGGGAACGATCAGCAGCTTGTCCAGCCCAAGCTGTTCCACGGCGGCACGCGCCATGGTCACATGACCATTATGGGGCGGGTTGAAGGTTCCGCCGAAAATACCGATCCTCATTTCGCCTTCACCAGCTGGATCTTCCGCTTTTCTTTGTTGTGCTGATAGCGGTACAGCACAAACTTGCTGCCGATGACCTGCACCACCTCGCTGCGGGTGGCTACTGCCAGCTCCTCTGCCGCTTCCCGTGCCGTCAGCATACTGTTCTCCAGTACACGGCCCTTGATCAGCTCACGGGCTTCCAGCGCATCGTTTGCCTGCTTCACCAGATTGTCGCCGATGCCGTCCTTGCCCACATGGAGGATGGTGTCCATGGTGGAGGCCATGCCCCGCAGCTGGGCGCGCTGCTTACTCGTCAATTCCATATCAATGCTTCTCCAAATACTCTTTCAATTCCGCGGCGAAAACACGCAGAGCTTTGCCGCGGTGGGATATTTCATTCTTTTCCTCCGCCGTCAGCTGGGCGAAGGTACGGCGCTTGTCCGGCACAAAAAAGACCGGATCGTAGCCGAAGCCCCGCTCCCCCATAGGGGCGAAGGCAATGGTGCCGCAGCAATCGCCATCGGCGGTCAGGATGTCGCCGTTGGGAAAGGCACAGCAAACAGCGGTGTGAAAATGAGCGGCGCGGTTTGTGGCGCCCCGCATATTCTGCAGCAGCAGCGCACAGCGGGCGGCATCGCTGTCCAGATCCCCGTAGCGGGCGGAGTAGATGCCCGGTGCGCCCTGCAGCCAATCCACGCACAAGCCGCTGTCATCTCCGATGGCAGGCAGGCCGCTGGCCTCCATTACGGCCTTGGCCTTCAGCGCGGCGTTCTCGGCAAATGTGGTCCCGGTCTCCTCTACGTCCAGCGCAAGCCCGAGATCGGCTTCCAGCACCACTTCCACCCCCAGCTGGGACAGGATCTCCTGCATCTCTTTTAACTTTCCACGGTTGTGGGATGCCAATACAAATTTCATCGCAGGATCTCCCCCAGTATCTCTTTCTGTTTGGCGATCAGCTCACGGTTGCCCTTGGCGCACAGGGTCACAAGCTCCTGCTGCTCAGCCACGGTAAAGGCGCGCCCCTCGCCGGTGCCTTGGAGCTCGATGATCTCCCCCAGTTCGTTCAT
>CAKTKM010000159.1 GCA_934569425.1 uncultured Oscillospiraceae bacterium | reverse complement strand
AGCGGTGCGCTCAAGTGGACAAAGACCGCCGACAAGCACCAGCAGAAGTACGATTGCTGCGGCAAGGTGGTGGTAGCAGAGGCGGGTCACACCTGGAAGGACGGCAAATGCTCCGTCTGCGGCTATGCCTGCGTCCATACTGCCGGTAAGTCCGTTATCGAGAATGTGAAGCCCGCTTCCTGCACGGTGGACGGCTCCCATGACGAGGTGGTCTACTGCACCGTCTGCAAGGCGGAGATGAGCCGCGACAGCAAGGTGGACAAGGCCGCCGGTCACGAGTGGGACGACGGTGTGGTCACGACACCGTCCACTACCACCAGAGAGGGCGTCAAGACCTTCACCTGCGCCGTGTGCCAGTCCACCAGAACCGAGAGCATCCCCAAGCTGGACAGGCACATCCATGACACAAGCTCCCGCAGACACGGCGGCTCCGGCACGTCTGCTGCGTCCGGCACCTCCGGTACGTCTGGCACTTCCAGCACTTCCGGTACCTCTGGCACTTCCGGCACCTCCGGTGCGTCCGGTACGGATACCGGAAAGACGGTTTCCTCCCAGAGAACCGGTGACGCGGGCGTTGCCCTGTATGCGGCCATGAGCCTGCTGTCTCTGACCGGCGGCGCGCTGATGATCCGCCGCAAGCGGAAGAACGAGGCGTGATCCCCGGGGATCACAATAAAGAAGCACCAAAGGAAGGGGCGGTCAACCGCCCCTTCCTTTATGCTGTCCCGGCGGAAAAGACAGTCCCTGTATAGCGCAGCTGCCGCTGCGCTGCTTAGGGGCAATTTTTCCTTTGCCGCGCTTGACCTTTGTTTTTTGGAGGGATCGGATCAAAACGGCTTGACTTATGGCCAAAAGCGGCTATAATACAACTAACTAATGTTCGTTAGTCAAAACGGAGGAATTATGAAACAGGAAGATACCCGGCAGAGAATTCTGGACAAGGCGCTGGAGCTGTTTTCACAGCGGGGGTATGATTCCGTCAGCGTGGGAGAGATCGCGCAGGCGGTGGGCATCAAGGCGCCGTCCCTGTATAACCACTTTCCCGGCAAGCAGGCCATCTTCGACGCCATTGTAGAGGCTACGGCGGCGCGGTATGAGCGGGATACGGGCAGACTGGACGTTCATGTGCAGAGCGCGGCATCGGATATTCCGGTCTTTTCCGGGATCACCGAGGACGATCTGCTGGAGAAGGTGCGCCGGATCTTTGCGTATTCCCTTCACGATACGGTCATCAGCCGGTTCCGCCGCATGGTCACGCTGGAGCAATTTCGTTCGCCGGAGCTGGCGGCGCTGTATACGGAGCGGTATGTAGAGCGGCTGACCGATTATCATGCGGGGATCTTTCGGGGACTGATGGCGGCGGGTGAGATCCGGAACGGAGATCCCGACACCATGGCGCTGCAGTATGTCTCGCCGGTGCTCACCCTTATCGGCATCTGCGACCGGCAGCCGGAGCGGGAGGAGGAGTGCCTTGCCAGACTGGAACGGCATGTGCGGTTGTTCTTCCATACCTTTCATGCAGAAAGAGGTGATCCATCATGAAAAGGACCTTGATGCAGCGGCTGGGACTGCTGGGGGTACTCAGCTTCTGCTCCTATGCGGCGGCGGTAGTTTTTGCACCGCTGGACTATCCCGGCTACGACTGGCTGGCACAGGCTGTCAGCGATCTGAGCGCGGCGGATGCACCGTCACTGGCGCTGTGGAACCGGCTCAGCGCGCTGTATAACGTCTGCGAGGTGACGTGCGTCACGGTGGTCTGCATCGGCATACAGGGACGAAAGACCCGCCTGCTGCGGGCGGGGATCTGCCTGTTTGCCGGAATGGAGTGGATCTCGGCGGTGGGCTACCGGATGTTTCCGCTTTCCAGCAGCGGCTATGCCGGCGCTTTTCAGGATGTGATGCACATGGTGGTCACCGCGCTGGTGGTGATGCTGTCCATCGTATCGTTGTCGATCATTATTGCAGCAGGCGCAAAAAGCAGGGACTACCGTTCCTACGGCGTGTGCGCCGCCGTGGCGCTGGCCATGATGCTGGTAGGCGCGGTGGGGATGAAGCTGGTACCCGCGGCGTATTTTGGTTTGGTGGAACGCTTCAGTGTATTTGCCGCCACAGGCTTCAACGCCGCGCTGGGGCTGCATCTGTTCTGGGAAAGGCAGTGACAAGGCTCCGCCATATTTCATGAAAAAGCAAGGAGGCGATCAGAATGATCCCCAATTGGAAGATCTATCCCCGTTCACAGGGACACAGCACCGTATACCTGCGGAATGTGATCACTGACCCCGCCATCGAGGTGGGAGACTACACCATCTATGACGACTTTGCAAAGGATCCCCGCGATTTTCAGCGGAACAATGTGCTGTACCACTATCCGGAGTGCAATCATGACCGGCTGACCATCGGGAAGTTTTGCTCCATTGCCTGCGGCGCGAAGTTCATCTTCAACGCGGCCAATCACACGCTGGGCAGCTTGTCCACATATCCTTTCCCTATTTTCTTTGAGGAATGGGGACTTTCCGCCGATGTGGACGCCATTGCGCAGGCTTGGGACAACCACGGGGATATTACCGTGGGCAACGATGTATGGATCGGCTATGAGGCTGTGATTCTGGCGGGTGTGACCATCGGTGACGGCGCAATCATCGGTTCCCGCGCCGTTGTGACTAAGGACGTGCCGCCCTATACCATTGTGGGCGGCATTCCCGCCAAGCCCATCCGCAGACGCTATGACGAGAAGACCATCGGGAGGCTGGAGGCGCTCCGCTGGTGGGACTGGGGCGAGGAGAAGCTTCGCCGTGCTCTCCCTGCGCTGCGGTCGGGAGATGTGGCCGCACTGGAGGCTGTGGAATGAAGCCCGTCGCCGTAGATCCGAAGAC
>CAKTKM010000158.1 GCA_934569425.1 uncultured Oscillospiraceae bacterium | reverse complement strand
CACACCGCCCAAACGTGCCATCGGCCTGCGCCGCCGCTGGATCATCAGCAGCATCCTGCCGGTCATTACCATCATGGTACTGATCGCCGCGATGGTCTCCATCGCGCTGGGCAGCAACTACTACGCCAATGCCCGCAGCGCACTGGAGGCGAAGGCTACCGCCGGAACGGAGTATTTCAATAACTACGCCATGACCAGCTACGATGAATATTACCGCAGCGCCACCCTCTATGCCAACAGCTTTGAGGACAGCGCCAACATCGAGCTGCAATTCATCGACCGGAAGGGCAGGGTGGAGGTCTCCACCCGCAGCCTGATGGTGGACTCCAACCCGGGGACGAAGGACATCACGGACGCGTTCAACACCGGAAGAGTCAGCAGCTTTCGGGGCGCTGATCCCACCACCGGAGAGAAGATCATTGCCGCTTCCGGCCTGCTGAAGTTCAACGGCAGCGTGGTGGGCGTGATGCGCTTTGTCACCGCCACCCGTAATCTGGACAGTCAGGTGCTGCTGACGGTGCTGATCATTCTGGCCATCATGGCGGCGGTGATCTTTGTCATCGTGATCTCCAGCCTGCTGCTGATCAACAATGTTGTGGCGCCCATTTCCGCTGTCAGCGATGCTGCCAAGCAGATCTCCGGCGGCAGCTACGGCTTCCAGATCCCCAACCGTTACGCCGATGAAATGGGCGAGCTGGTGGACAATATCAACGATATGTCCATGAAGATCGGTGAGAATGAAAAGCTGCAATCGGAGTTTATCTCCTCCGTGTCCCATGAGCTGCGCACGCCTCTGACCGCCATCAACGGCTGGGGCGAGACGCTGCTGGCGGACGAGGGCGCCGATCCGGAATCCCTGCGCCGCGGCCTGAGCATCATCGTCAAGGAGTCCGGCCGTCTTACCAACATGGTGGAGGAACTGCTGGATTTCTCCAAGATGTCCGATGGGCGCTTCACCCTGCATCTGGAGCAGATGGACCTTCAGGCGGAGTTCGAGGACGCGGTGTATACCTACCGCGAGATCTTCAAGCAGCAGGGCATCACGCTGGACTACCGCAGCGACGGCGAGTATGACGAGCCTATCACCGCGGATCCCGAGCGGCTCAAGCAGGTGTTCTGCAACGTGCTGGACAATGCCGCCAAGCATGGCGGCGCCGGGAGGCGCATCGACGCCCGGCTGTCCCGCCGCGGCAGCCATTATATCATCACCATCCGTGATTACGGCCCCGGCATCCCCGCCGACGATCTGCCCCATGTGAAGGAGAAGTTCTACAAGGGCGCCTCCAAAGCCCGCGGCAGCGGCATTGGGCTTGCGGTATGCGACGAGATCATCCGCCTCCACAGCGGCACCCTCGCCATCGGAAACGCCAAAGGCGGAGGCTGCGTGGTCACCATCCGTCTTCCCGCCGGACCCCACAACCGGAGTCATCACGAAAAAGAGAAAAAACAATAGAACGAATGTTGCAATTCTTTTCATAACATGTTATACTGACAGCAGCAACAGAAAGGACATCCCATGGCAGAGAAACAAAAAAGCACATTTCGCACCACCATCGGTGGTCAGGCACTGATCGAGGGCATCCTCATGCGGGGGCCGGAGAAGGACGCCATCGTGGTTCGTGCGCCGGAGGGACTGGTCACCAAGGTGACGGAGCGGAAGTTCATCAAGGACAAATTCCCGATCCTCGGCTGGCCCATCATTCGCGGCGCCGTTACATTTTTA
Organism: uncultured Oscillospiraceae bacterium; assembly: GCA_934569425.1. GTDB lineage: Bacteria > Bacillota > Clostridia > Oscillospirales > Oscillospiraceae > Vescimonas. The sequence goes on along the minus strand of CAKTKM010000158.1, from coordinate 1,170 downwards.
AGTTCCATCATCACCGGCGTCAAGGCGCTGATGTTCTCGGCGGACTACTTCCCGGATGATGAAAACGCCCAGCCCGGCAAGCTGGATCAGTGGCTGGAAAAGCATATCCCGGCGGAAAAGCTGCAGGGCGTGCTGGTGGCCGTGTCGGTGGTCTTATCGCTGGGCATGACGCTGGCACTGTTCATGCTGCTGCCCACCTTCATCGCCGGACTGTTCCACGCCAAAAGCGCTGCCCTCCACAACCTGATCGAGGGCGTGGTGAAGGTGCTGATCTTCCTCGCCTATCTGATCCTCTGCTCCAAGCAGAAGGATGTGCGCCGCGTGTTCTGCTACCACGGCGCTGAGCATAAGACCATCTTTTGCTACGAGGCCGGCCTGCCCCTGACGGTGGAAAACGCCCGTATCCAGCCCAAGCATCATCCCCGCTGCGGCACCAGCTTCCTGTTTGTGGTGCTTATCGTCTCCATTCTGGTGTCCAGCCTTGTATTTCCCTACATCAATTGGCAGAGCATCTGGGTGCGCATCGGCGTGAAGCTGCTGCTGCTGATCCCCGTGGTGGGGATCACCTACGAGTTCAACCGTCTTGTGGGCGCCCACGACAATAAGCTGACCCGGATCCTCTCCGCGCCCGGCATGTGGATGCAGAACTTTACCACCAACGAGCCGGATGACTCCATGCTGGAGGTGGCCATCAAGGCCATGAAGTTGGTGCTGCCGGAGGAGCAGGGCAAGGACAGATGGTAAGCGGATCGACAAAAGCTGACAACAATTCGTATTATGGCGACAACATATAACAATTTGTATATGGACATCCGGCAGGCGCTCCGCACCGCCGGTATCGAAGCCGCCACCTTGGAGGCACGGGAACTGGTGGCCTTTGCCGCCGGAAAGACCCGTCAGGAGCTGGCGCGGGACAGCCGTCTCTATGTGCCGCAGGAGGTGGAGCGGCAGGCGAAAGCCCTGATGGCGCGCCATCTGGCGGGGGAGCCGCTGGCCTATCTCATCGGCGAGTGGAGCTTCTACGGTCTGGATCTGGACATCAACGAGAGCGTCCTGATCCCCCGCACCGATACCGAGGTGCTGGCCGAGCAGGCCATCGGCTACATAAAGACCCTGTCCTCGCCCCGTGTGCTGGATCTGTGCGCCGGCAGCGGCTGCGTGGGTCTGGCG
>CAKTKM010000157.1 GCA_934569425.1 uncultured Oscillospiraceae bacterium | reverse complement strand
CGCGGCAGCTCCGGAGCGAACACCACATCACGACCCGGGACGGCTTTCAGCCGGTGACCGTCCCTCTCTTGGAGCCGCGGTTTCATGCGAAACTTCTCCCTCATCGCCTTTGAAATGAATATACCTATTTATAACACACCTGATGCCAAGATGCAAGGGGGAATTTCCGCAAAAAAGTACAAAATTTTTCCGAAAAAAGTGGAGAGAAGCAGCACTTCTCCCCACTTTTTTGGAATGATCTCACTCCACGGTGACACTTTTGGCGAGGTTGCGGGGCTTGTCGATGTCGCAGCCGCGCTCCAAAGCAATGTAATAGGCCAGCAGCTGCAGCGGCACCACGCCCAGCTGGGGCAGCAGCATGGTCTCCGTCTCCGGCACGGTCAGCACCGTTTCCACGCGGCTGTGCATCCGTTCCGCACCGGCAGCGGTGGTCAACGTCAGCACATTGGCGCCCCGCGCCTGCACCTCCACCACATTGCTCATGGCCTTGTCGAACAGGGGCATATAGGTGGCCAGCGCGATCACCGGCGTTCCCGTCTCGATCAGGGAGATGGTGCCGTGCTTCAGTTCGCCGGAGGCATAGGCCTCGGAATGGATATAGGAGATCTCCTTCAGCTTCAGGCTGCCCTCCAGCGACAGGGCATAATCCAGATTCCGGCCGATGAAGAAGGTCTGGTCACAACCAGCGAGCGCTTTGGCGGCCTGCTGAATATCCGCGGTGTCCGCAAGGATCTCCTCGATCTGGCGGGGCAGCGCCTGAATTCCTTCCACCATGGCGGTATAGGTCTCCAGATCGATGGAGCCCATAATATCCCCGAAATACAGCCCCAGCAGGTTCAGCACCACCATCTGCGTGCTGTAGGCCTTTGTGGTGGCCACGGCGATCTCGGGTCCGGCCCATGTATACAGCACATCGTCAGACTCCCGGGCAATGGAGGAGCCCACCACGTTAACGATAGAGAGAATGCGGGCGCCCCGCTTCTTGGCCTCACGCAGGGCAGCCATGGAATCCAGCGTCTCGCCGGACTGGCTGATGACGATCACCAGATCTCCCTCCCCCACGATGGGGTCGCTGTAGCGGAACTCCGAGGCGAGGCAGACCTCCACCGGCCGGCGCAGCATCCGCTCCAGATTGTATTTGCCCACCATGCCCACATGATAGCTGGAGCCGCAGGCCACGATGCAGATGCGGCCGATGTCCCGGATGTCCCGGTCGGTCATGGTCAGGTCACTGAACACCACCCTGCCCTCCTGGATCCGGCCGGTGATGGCCTTGGCGATGGCGGTGGGCTGCTCGTAGATCTCCTTCAGCATAAAATGGGCGTAGCCGCCCTTTTCCGCCGCGTCCACATCCCAGTCGATCCGGTGATGCTCCTTCTCCACCGGGCGGCGGCGCTCGTCATAGATACGGATACCACCGGCGGACACCACCGCCAGCTCGCCGTCGTCCATATACACCACGTCCCGGGTGTGGCGCAGCAGCGCCGTCACGTCGGAGGCGATGAAGTTTTCCCCCTGCCCGCAGCCCAGCAGCAGTGGCGTGTCCTTGCGGGCGGCGATCAGGCGATCCGGCGCGTCGGCACACAGGATGCCGAGGGCATACGCCCCGTCCACCGCCGAGAGCATGCTGTTGACCGCCTCGAACACATCGTGACTGTCCTGATAGTACCACTCCAGCAGCTGCGCCACCACCTCCGTGTCAGTCTCGGAACGGAAGGTATAGCCCTTTTCCAGCAGCTTTTTCTTCAAGTCCGCGTAGTTTTCAATGATCCCGTTGTGTACCACGGCGAACAGGCCGCTCTGGCTCACCTGCGGGTGAGCGTTGATGTCGTTGGGTTCCCCATGGGTCGCCCAGCGGGTGTGGCCGATGCCGATGGTGCCGGAGAGCGCCCTGCCCTCCTCCGTCAGCTCCGCCAGCGCCTGAAGACGGCCTCTGGTCTTACGCACCTGAAGGGTTCCCTGATCGCACACGGCGATACCGGCGGAGTCGTAGCCCCGGTATTCCATGCGGCGCAGCCCCTCCAGCAGCAGCGGCGCCGCCTGCTGGGTGCCTACATAGCCTATGATTCCACACATAATGAATTTCCTCCTGATACAAAATCAAAAGGACAAACGCGCAGTCATCTGTCATTTTCTTCTTCGGCGGCAGCGGCTTTGTTTTGCGGTCGCCCGCATATTTGTCCGCTGCCTGACGTACCCGAAGGCGGTACGGGAGAGCACCCGCCGAAGGTTCGATCCTCTCTCCACCTCGTCGTCCTCTGCCGGTAAACCACCGGTCTAAACAGCCAACGGCAAAAAGATCCGTCAGCAGAGGCACTGGCGCTTGTGTCGGAATATGCTCCGAGATCCTCCTTTCTCTCTGCGCAGGGAGCATCGCTCCCTCTATTTTATGTAAAACCGGCGCACGGTGTGACCGGTTTTATCCACGAAAGGCAATAATTTTTCAAAAAGTGTCCATACTCCTTAATAAAAAAGGAGTTGATCCCGTTATGATCACCGCGTTTTTCCGCACGGTGCTGCTGTATGGCCTGCTGATTGTGGGGCTGCGGCTCACCGGCAAACGGCAGATCGGCCAGCTGGAGCCCATCGAATTCGTGCTGATGATGCTGCTGAGCGACCTTGCCTCCGTTCCCATGCAGGATTTCGGCCTGCCGCTGCTGCAGGGCATCATTCCCATCGCCACGCTGCTGGCTGTCAGCACGCTGCTGAGCGGCATCAGCATGGTCAGCGTCCGGTTCCGTTCCCTGGTGTGCGGCGAGCCGACCCTGATCATCCGCGACGGCGTGATCCAGCAGTCCGCCATGAAGGGCAGCCGCCTGACGCTGGACGAGGTGCTGGAGGAGCTGCGGGTGCAGGGGGTGTCGTCCATCGACAGCGTAAAATACGCCGTTCTGGAAACCAGTGGGCAGCTGAGCGT
>CAKTKM010000156.1 GCA_934569425.1 uncultured Oscillospiraceae bacterium | reverse complement strand
GAGGTGCCCAGCTTCTGCCGCAGCTCCTCGATAAGAGCCAGCACCTGCGCCTGAATCGTCACGTCCAGCGCGGTGGTGGGCTCGTCGGCGATGAGGATATCCGGCGAACAGGCCAGTGCAATAGCGATGACAACACGCTGCTTCATACCGCCGGAAAATTGCAGCGGGTAGTCTCCCTTCCGCTGGGCGGGAATACCTACCAGCTCAAGTACCTCCTCCACGCGGCGTTCCATCTCCGCTTTTGAGCGATGCTGAGTATCGTGGATCTTTACCGCCTCAAGGATCTGGTCGCCCACAGTCATAATAGGATTCAGGGCTGTCATGGGATCCTGAAAGATCATGGAGATGATCTCGCCTCGCATGAGCTTCATGTGACTCTCCGGTACAGCCATGATATTGTCGCCTTTGAGATAGATCTCCCCGTTGGGCACATAGCTGACTCGGTCCGGCAGCAAACGCATCAGTGCCAGCGCGGTACTGGTCTTGCCGGCGCCTGTCTCACCTACTAATCCCAGACTCCGACCGCGGGACAGGGTAAAGCTCACATGATTCACGGCCTTTACCACGCTGCCGCCGGAGTGATACTCTACCGACAGATCCCGCACATCCACCGCCGGCGTATCCGCCGTATTCTGTATGATCGTTTCCTTCATATCGCGTTACCTCAGTCTTTCAGTCGGGGGTCAAGGGCGTCCCGCAGACCATCGCCCACCAGATTGATGCTCATGGCCGTGATCACAATGGCCATACCGGGGATGATGGCGTAGGTAGGAGAGAGCCGCATAAACTGCCGGGAGGCGGAGATGATGGCGCCCCACTCGGGGGTAGGCTGCTGTACACCGAAGCCCATAAAGGAATAGCTGGCTGCGCCCAGGATCGTGCCGGAAACGGAACCGGCCAGCATGATGATGATCGGCCCGAGAGCATTGGGCAGCACATGCCGCAGAATAATCTTAAAGCTACTGGTGCCATAAGACTTGGCGCACTGCACATATTCCATATCCGTCAGGTTCAGAATGGTGGAGCGAACAAACCGCGCATAACCCGGAACACCGCTGATGAGCAGCGCATAGATCAGGTTCTGCACGCCCACGCCCAGTGCCATCACCAGCACCATGATCAGCAGCATGCCGGGAATGGAGGCAATAACGTCAAACAGGCGCATGACCACATTGTCCAGCCAGCCGCCGAAATAGCCGCAGGCCGCGCCGATGAATGCGCCGATAGCCAGTGACAGAACGGTGGCGGAGATGCCGATGACCAGAGAATACCGACTGCCGTGGACAATACGGGCAAACAGGTCACGTCCCAGATTATCTGTGCCGAAGGGGTGCTGGGCCGATGGCGCTTCCAGCGGCGCACCGGTGAACTCATAGCACATCCGGTTGTCCACGATGACATCCGCAAATACTGCCACCAGTACGATGAATATAAACAGTACTAATCCCACCATGGCGGGCTTATTGCGCTTGAACAGAGACCAGATCTCGTGGCCGCGGCTGCGTTTGCTGGTCAGCAGAGGGGAATCGTTTTTCATGCTCTGTACCTCCTCATTTCGTCAGCTTGGCCTTGGCGCGAGGATCCACCAACGCGGTGATCACGTCCAGCAGCACCACCAGTAAGCAGAAGATCGCCGCCAGAAATACGGTGGCGGCCATGACCATGGGTACGTCCTTGGAGTTGACGGCGTTGATGATCACCGTCCCCAGTCCGGGCATACCGAAGACGGACTCCGCAATAACGGTGCCGCCCAACAGCATGCCGAAGCTGATGCCCACCTGATTCAGTACCGGCAGCATGGCGTTGAGGAAGGCGTGCTTCCAGATCACCGTGCCCTCGGCACATCCCTTGGCGCGTGCGGTGCGCACGAAGTCCTGCCGGATGGATTCCAGCATGGTGGTGCGGGTCAGACGCTGCAGGGACGACGCGGACAGGATGCCCGCACAGCCTACCGGCAGAATGTAGCACTGCCAAGAATCCGCACCGCTGGAGGGCAGCCATCCCAGATACAGGGAGAATACCAGCAGCGCCACCATATACACCCAGAACCCAGGGAATGCCGCCAGTGCGATGCTGACGACCCGGACAATGTTGTCCAGTGCCGAATATTGCTTCACCGCCGAGAACACGCCCAGTGCGATACCAATAATGGAATAGGTGATAGTTTGCAGAACAGCCAGCCGCAGCGTGTAGGGGAAGTTGTGCATGATCTTCTGGAACACGGGTGTTCCGTCCTGATAGGAATTGCCGAAATCCAGATGGATCAGATCGTTGAGATAGTTGCCAAGCCGCTGTACAAAGGGCAGATGATAGCCCAACTGCTCATTAAGCAGGTCCACCTGCTCCTGCGTGGCCATAGGCCCCAGCATCCGGCGGCCCGGATCTCCGGGAATGGCATTGATGATGGAGAACACGATGATCGCCACGCCCAGTACCATCGGGATCACCAGCAGCAGGCGCTTGATAATGTATTTTGTCATGGGTTACTCCTTTAAGTCAGGCGGCACAGACAGTATCCTACCTGTGCCGCCGTATATCCGGAATGATGCCTCTGTTATTTTACGCGGATCATATCCACGCCGTTGTAGACCGGAGGAACCTCCAGACCGGCCCGGTACACGGTGTACATTGCGGACACGCCCAGGTTCAAATTGGTATGCTGCGCCACGATGATGTTCAGGGCCTGCGCCAGCAGAGCCTGTGTTTCCGCTGCATCGGAGGTATACCGCATTTGCTCGAGAATCGCGTCAACTTCCGCGTTGCTGAACTTATTGAAATTATAAGGCTGGTTGGTGCCGTAATAGTTCAGCAGATTCTCGAAAGCGCTCTGGCCGCCGGCACCGGTGGTGATACCCAGACCAAACTGACCGCTCATAAGCATCTGCACCATGGTGTTGGTCTCATAAGAAGTGACCTTGGCCTGAATGCC
>CAKTKM010000155.1 GCA_934569425.1 uncultured Oscillospiraceae bacterium | reverse complement strand
CATCAAGGGCGGCATGATGAACTGCCAGAAGGAAATGAAGAAGGCTGTGGATTGCGGCTATTGGAACCTGTTCCGCTACAACCCCGAGGGCGGCGAGAAGAAGTTCATGCTGGATTCCAAGGCTCCTGCCGGCGGCTATCAGGACTTCCTGATGAACGAGGCACGCTACAGCCGTCTGACCCGCGAGTTCCCCGAGCGCGCTACAGAGCTGTTCCAGCGCAACGAGAACGAGGCCAAGGCCCGCTACGAGCATCTGCTGAAGCTCATCGAGATGTACGACAAATAAGAAGCCCCCAACACACAAAAGGAAGCGCCCGTAAGGGCGCTTCCTTTTGTCACTTATACAGCGCATCATAAAACACCTGCTCCGCCGGTATATTGGCCTGCTGGCCGATCTTGGCGTAAAACGCGTACAGATACTCCGGAATTTGGATGGTAATTTCTTTCATGTTCTGCATCTCCTTCGCAATTGATAACCAAACGAAAACACATCGTTTGTAGATAGTCAATTGATTTTTGGTTAAAATGTTATCATACTGCACAAGGAGTGTTATCATTTGGCTACTGATCGTATTCAAACCGGCATTCGCTTTCCGGAAAATCTGCTGCGGAAAATTACCTATATTGCCAAGAAGGATCACCGTTCGCTGAACGCGCAATTAGAGCATCTGGCGCAGGAGTGTGTGGACGCCTATGAGCGGGAACACGGCGAGATCTCCCTGCCGGAAGAAGAATAGGACAACATCCCTCCGCTTACTGCGGAGGGATGTTCAGCGCTTTCTGCTATCCTGCCGGTCTTTTCAGAACTCGCCCCGGAAGGCCGGAGGCAGATCTACACCTTCCGGCAGAACGCCCAGCACCACATAATTGCCGTTGACCGTAACGGAGGAGTTATTCTTCCACGCAGGGGCATTTTCCGGATAGGCGGTGTCGTTGACAAAGCCATCCACACGATCCCGGAAAATGGCGCGGACAGTCTCCGCGTCAGCGGCGTTGGCCACCTCCACCATCGCCAGCTCACAGCCGAAGCCGGATACCGGCGGCTGATAGGCCACGACCTGTCTGGTCTCGACAGCGGCCAGACCGGGGTAAAGTCCCTCCAGTTCCTCGGCGCTCTCCACCGGGAACATGGGGTATGCATCGCCCAACGCGGCGACGGCATCTTCCGCCGTCTTCTTCAAATCGACAGCCTGCGCAGACGGATCCTGCTGGGGATCCTCCCCCTCCTGCGCGGTTTTGTCTCCGCCGCAGGCGGTCAGTGCCAGCACCATGACGGCAGTCAGCAATACGCAAAGCAGCTTTTTCATATCATCCATTCCTTTCTTTTGCATGACATCTCTCCGATGCCCGCGTCAAGTATAGCGCTTTCCCGCAGAAAAGCAAGTATTATTTTGACGAATGCTCTGCCAAAACGTTCCCGTATATCCACAAAAACAGCGACCCGCCAAAAGGCGGGTCGCCGGAGTTTATTCGTTGGTATAGTTGTCAAAATAGCCCTGAATATAGATAATGGGGGTACCCTTGTCGCCGGAGCCGGAGGTCAGGTCACAGAGAGATCCGATCAGATCGGTCAGATTGCGGGGGGTGGTACCCTCGGACACCATGTTGCCCACAAGGCTGACCTTGGCGTCCTTCTGACGGATTTTCTCCTCCACGGCCTTTTGCAGGGCTTCGCCGGTCAGGTCGCCAAAATCATGGTCGGCCAGATACTTCAGCTTCAGCTCGTTGGGCGTGCCGATCAGTCCAGCGGTATAGCCGGGAGACACCACGGGATCGGCCAGCTCCCAGATCTTGCCGGCAGGATCCTTAAAGGCGCCGTCGCCGTAGACCATGGCCTCGATCTGCTTGCCGGTAGCCTCGCTCATGGCCTTGCCGATGCCCTCGGCCACGGCCATGGCGTCACGGGGAAACAGCTTGACACGCTCATCATCCGCCTTGTTGCTGCCCAGCAGGCCGTATTTGGGATTGTAGCCGCTGCCATCCACAGAGGCGGTCAGCAGGTCGTCCAGCCCCAGCACCGTTCTGGCTCCGGCGGCCTTCAGCAGACGCTTGCTGCGCTGACGGGTATGAATGTCGCAGCAGATCACTGTGTCGGTATAGTCCAGCACCGCCTGCACGCGGTTGGCAAAAATGATCTCCGCCTGCGCGCCAGTGGATTCAATGATGGACTTGTAGTAGTCCACATAGTCCACGCCGGTAAACGGGTGGATCACAGCGCCGAAAGCGTCTCGGAACTGCTTGAGAGACAGCACATCATGCCACGGGTCGATACCCGCCTCATCCAGCTGATCCATGCTGACCAAATGGTTGCCCACTTCATCAGAGGGATAACTGAGCATCAGCACCACCTTCTTGCAGCCACCGGCAATGCCCTGCAGCAGCAGAGAGAAGCGGTTGCGGCTGAGGATCGGGAACACCACGGCCACAGTGTCTCCGCCGGTTTTGGCGCGGACATCGGCACTGATCTGCGCCACGGTGGCGTAGTTGCCCTGACAGCGTGCCACCACAGATTCCGTGATGGCCACCACGTCCTTGTCGTGAGGCTCGATGCCATTTTCACGCAACGCGTTCAGCACAGTCTCCACAGTAACGGCCACGGCGTTGTCGCCCTGACGGAAGATGGGCGCACGCACGCCCCGCACAACAGTACCCAGTGTTCTCATAGCTCTATATCGTCCTTTCATGGTTCATCCAATTGCGTTTTGCAATTTATTATAGCAAGAATTTTTCCATAAGTAAAATACACATTTTTAATGCTCAGCATAAGTCCAGGTGATTGTATTTTTCTCTTGCTTTTTTGAAAAAACTGTGTATAATAATAGAGTACGGGTTTGTTGCTCTGCCAAAAGCCCGAGTTCGCGGTATTGCAACGGTACAATTTCATATTTGGGCTTGTAGCTCAGCTGGGAGAGCGTTCGGTTCGCATCCGAGAGGTCGAGGGTTCGAATCCCTTCAGGTCCACCA
>CAKTKM010000154.1 GCA_934569425.1 uncultured Oscillospiraceae bacterium | reverse complement strand
GCCGGAAAACCTAAAGCGGTTCTGTGTGGTAAAAGGGCAGAAAAAGAGTGCCGTCTGCCGCAGTAGGCACCGCTGATTCTGGTTCTCTCTATGGGACGCTGGAGCAGTTTGATATTAAGAAAATGATCCGCAAGATTGCCCCGGGGTGTACGTTTGCCAAGCCGATTTACCCAAGAAGCACAACAAAGAAGATTGAATACGAGGGCAAGACGATCAGCGTCAAGCTGCGGCTCCAGAAGCTTTCCAAAATCTGCGAGGAGATTGAATACGGCCAAAACTATGCGTTCTATACCGCACTGGAGAATATGCTGTCAAAAGACGATGTCGTTACACTAATCGAGTGCGAGGATCCTGAATATGTCTCTGATGCGGCGTTTTATGCCAAACCGAAGGTAGATTCCGATGCCACAACTGCAGACCGGCGTGCGGCAAAGAGAGGCTTCATGTTTCTTGTCTATATCGCGTTCTGCCTGACAAATGCCGATGTGCTTCATGAGGTCGTGGCAGCTATGCCACGAAAAAAAGATGGCACGTTCTATAAGGGACGCTTACTTAGGATTGCGTGCACAGGTTTTGTTCAGGCAGAGAGCATTCCGCAAATCTATGCAAAGGCAGACGAGGATGACGCAATTACGATTTCGGCGGCTTGCAAGTCTATCAGCGAAGAAGAGCTGCGAAAGTTTGAGAAAGACTTTGTGTCGACCCATCAGGATCTGTTCCACCTGCAAGAGTATCGAAAGAAAGCTTAATTAACAGAGCGAGGCGTGCCGATAAGGTTACACGGCAATCCAATAAACGATTTTCATATGCTCTGCCATATTCCCTCCTTTCCGCAAGCAAAAAATAACCTGCTCCGCCACAACGGCAACACCGGAGGGTCTGCACTTCCACAGAAGCCACAAGCACATGAAGTGGTGCACGAGCAATCCAAGATCGATAACAGAATGATACGCACAGGGACAGGCGCGCATTTGCGTACCTGTCCCTGTTTATTAAGTGATCTTTGACAGTCAGTTACCAAGAATCACCGCAATCTGGCCGTACCGCAGCAATCCCTTCTTGTTCCTACTTGATCGCAGCAATCTTCACAGTCGGAACACCGGCATCATTGAAGGAGATATGCATCACTTGAGCATCCGCCCCGGAGACATCTGCATATTCTCCAATTGACCAGACCTGTTGACCCATTTGACGCAGCTCAGTGTAGAGCCTCACCAGTTTCTGGTAATCTGCTTCGCCTTTGAGCAGCACATCATTCATATAATAGGCGACCGTGTTTCCATCAACGGACAAATAATCTGTCTCTTTCTTGTTTAGCGTCAGGCTGTTAAGCTCCTTGCAAATGCGTATGACTTCATCTGATTGTTCCGGCGAATACTCAGAATCCACGGTAATATCTGTTTCTGCATACCATTCGCCATCATCGGGCGCGGAAACCGTCTCAAACTCAACCGCACCTTTATACAGCTTTCCGTTTTGCTTTCCGTAGGCCAAAAGCACACCCGCGCCCGACTCGCAGTCGGCATTATTCCATATGGAGTAGAAAATCCCGCTGCACTCGTCGTCGGAGAGACTTTCTAAAAACGAGGCAAGCGCAAATAGTCCAACTTCATCATCGGCACACCAAACACATTGATAATGCGCATGAAATTCCACTTCCAAAGCAGAAGCGACGTTTCGCAGGAGGCCGTTATCCTCTTCGCTGATGTCTTTCCCCTTAAAATCCATTCTGTTCCCGTCAACTGTCAGATCCATGCGATAAACCTCGGCCTCCCCCGCAAGCATCATTGCACGAAGCTTCTCAAGCCGATCGGACATTTTCTTCACCGTTTTCATCTTTACGGTACCTGCAGTTTTATCGCCTCCACGAATTGACAGATGCTCACAAATCTCATAAGAAACGCTCATAATTTCCTTCTCCTTTAATCTTAATTTGTTTCAAGTTCTAAGATATTTCCCATCGGGCAGGAGGATACGGCCGTTATCATCATCCTGTGTTTATATTATATTGAACGCTCAATATGGTGTCAATAACATGTTTTAGACGTCAAAATCGCTTTTTCTGATAAAGAAAAGTTTGTTTTTTGCTGTTAAGCAGGGCTTATGAATCATTGCTGATACGCAATCTTCCTGATTCTTGCCTTTTCCAATCAGAGGGCCAGATCTCATACACGAAAAAATATTTTTCACTACGGACTTTTGATTCTTGAAATAACAGTTTCTAGTGTTAAAGGTTGATATTCGTCGAAATTATGATAAAATAAATATTATAAAATATTATAATAATTCTCTATTCTGAGAGAATACGCAACCGCTCTCCGCCGAACTCGAAAAGATGCCGCTGCTGACCAGCGAAGGACTTTTGCTTATTAAAAGCTCAGCGTAAAAGGTGCCGGTGAAAATCCGCTTAGACAAGATGTCGTGCGCAGAAGGTGTCTCCCATAATCGACACCTCGCCTTCCATATAGCAGTTGCAGGTTTATAAATATTGTTATTTACTCTATTAGTGTTATAATATTGTCGGAAGAGTCGAATTTCACTTGTAATTTAGTATATACATTGGCTTCAACGGCAGATCATGTCAGCAAGTGCAATGAGGAAATATAAGAAAATACAGTTTCAATTAAAAAGCCATTTGGGGAAGCGTGTTCAATAAGGCAAAACTTAAAGATAGGGAGAATCATCATGAGCAGAAAATTGAAAGCTGTCAACGCAGTAGAAGGTAAGTCGCCTTTCGGGGGTGTTTCCTTTACACCAAAATGTCCGTCCTGCGGCAGATTGAGTCAAAATTCGATGACTCCGTTTGGCTCGCCGTCGAGTATACCCATCTTATGTCGGAACTGCGGGAAACGCTATGAAGTGAGCTTTTCCTATGAGGAGGATACTTCCAATTCCATTCGGCTGGAAAAAGTAACATATCACAATAAAATGTTCTTCCGAGATATTGATTCCCTCTCTCTGCCGGTTCCGGACGGCTATCACTATGGCGAGGATGGCAGCGAGGAGAATGCAGGCTGGGCATCC
>CAKTKM010000153.1 GCA_934569425.1 uncultured Oscillospiraceae bacterium | reverse complement strand
CCACTTTTGGTAGCATTCGTTGACCGTGGGCAGCGTCGCCATGGCATCTACCACTTCGTCCACCAGTTGTTTCAGCGGCTTCGGAAGGTAGCCGTAGACCTTCTTTCCCGACACGTCATCCAATTTTTGTGACAGCTCCCCAAGCTTCTTCTCAGCAGTCGGGCAGATGCAGAGACCGTCACACATACGCTGCGCCAGTTCCAGCATGGCCTTCCGGGTCTGCTGTACCAACTCGTCGCGGGAAGTGCTTTTCTCCTCGTAAAGATGCAGCAACTCTTGCTGAAATATTTGGTTCGTCAACACTGACTTGATTTCCTTGATACCGTTCCTGTCCAGATACGCTTGTCCCGGCTTCGCCGACCACGCCATCATGTGGACGTGGGGATGACTACCCTCGTCATGAAAGGCAGCGTACCAGCGGAAATCCTCCGGCTTGATATTCATAGCGGCGGCGATGTCGTTGCGGTGTGCACGCAGAAGTGTACGCCACGCCGCTGCGTTGTCGTAGCCCAGCCGTGCGGCATCCTCCCGCTTCAGGGAAATGATGTGCGTCCACACGTTGCCGGTGTAGTGCTCCAACTCATTCATGGCCGTGTCCAGCAACACATGATCCGCGTCACCAAACAGGCCGTGACTGCCCAGCCGCTCGGCTCTGGGACGGGTGGCGATGTACTTGGCGTAGCCCTCGGTGGACTGCACACGGCTCCAGTTTTGCTCCAGCGCCAGCGTGATGAAGGCCGAGGCGTTGGCTTTGGTAGGAGCATTTTTGTAGTCGCTGTACTCTAACAACTCTTTCGTATCAGGGAAGTCTTTCACCATCTTTTGGATGAGTTGCTCCTGCTTGCGTGTAGGCGGACGGTCATCCGGCACGATCTCCACACGCTCACGGGTGGCAATGTAGTTCAGATAACCGTTGGCATTCTGTCCATTGCCGCACTTGATGTAGGGGCTCTTGACGATCAGTTTTGCCATTCCGCGTTCTCCAGTTCACGAAGCTTTTGCTCCATGCGCAGGCGACCGTTGGTGTGCTTGACCGCCGCAACACTCTTGGCTCGCTCCTGACGCAGCACCGCTTCGTCCACGTTGACGCTTTGCAGTAGGATGGAGATGGCCATGTCCATCTCAACCGTCTGCTTGTAGAGGATGGATGCCATACGATCCTCCAGCAATTTCAACCGGCCATCAATGGCAGTCTGTATCGCCAGCGGAAGTGTGGTGCTGTTCTCCGCTGCCAGTGCGTCTGCGTAAAAGTTCACGGCTTTCTCCACGAACTCGTTGCGGCTGCGGCAGTGGTCGGCTTTGTACCAATGCTCTAGCTTTTCCGCCGTTTCCGGCTTCATCCGGAAATTCAATCTATCTTTGTTTTCACTCATAAACCCTCCAAATCGTCGTAAGGCGCACCGAAAGTCCCGTCAAATCTGCTGTTACAGAGACTATGACGCCAGCCTTTGTAAAACCTTGTCCAACAGGCGCCATTTCCGTCTCCGCCGAAAACCCTCGTAAACTGTCCGCACTGCGGGCAGATGTGTCCGGGCAAGGCGGCGGTAACGACGCCAGCCTTTTATCCTGCTTCTTCCTTCGTCCCGAAAGTCCTCCGCAAACCCGCCCGAAAGCGGCTCTGAATCCCTCCCCCGGGTAGAGGAGGGACGCTGCCCCGCCCCGAAGGAGGCCACACAGCGGCTCACAGGGGCGAACATGGGGGTTATTCAGCCTGTCCCGCCAGTTGCTGCTGTGCCCGTTGATGCTCGGCGGCCATTTCAGAGAGGTACAGATAATGCTGAATATACCACTCTACCGCTTCTCGGATAGGACGAATGTGGTAACGCAGGTTGCCGTTTTTCTTCAGGCCATTCTGCATAATGACCGATGTTGGCTCTACGGTGATGAGCCCCTTTTCTACCAGCCCGGCCACATAACGTTTGACGGAACTTTTACTTTTGCCGATGGCTTTTCCGATCGTTTCGTAGCTGGGCCAGCACTCATGTGTTTCACGATTTTCCAGTCGCAGCAATAGGGCGTAGGCTGCCAGTTCACCAGTTGTCAGATGCAGAGAGAAAATTTCGTTGGGCAGCGGCGTGAAGTTTTTCAGCTTGCTGTTCTGTAAGTTCAATAAACACCTCCAGTTCTTGTTGACATGATCGCGCGATTGGTGTAGACTTATATTACAAATCTGATTCATATGTCCCACGAATGAAGGGTAACAGATTTTGCTATTTTTGTCAAGTCACATCAATCATGTAAATATCATGTGTCTAAAACAAGGGTGTATTATGCGAGAGAAATTTAAGACCTGCATTGCAAACGGCAGGGAACGATATTGGGATGGACAAGAGAGAAGCGTCGCTTTTCCGGAGAGCCTGCTGGACTTTCTCTATTGGGATATGAAGAAGGTGGAAGCAGACTTCCATAGGCTTTCTGTGATAGCACAACGGGAATGTGAAAGTGTCGAAACAATACTTTCTTATTTTACGGGGAATAATGCTTACTTCGGTTTGCTGCTATGGAGCTGGCGGCACCGTCGCCCGTGTGAAAGTGTCGAGCAATGGATGCGGCAGTTAGAGGTGATGCCGAAGAAATTAGCGCGGCTTCAGCGGCAGGCTCTGGAGCTTTTTGACCATGCGCTGAACACCGATTTGGACAAGCAGACACCGGAACAGCGGATGGCAGTGTATTATGCAGACAATCCGGAGTACTGCATCATGGCCTACAAGTTCCAGCCGCAGAAATTATATTACGAGATGTATGACCGTGACACGTTTGCGGAGGTGCTATACCCCGACAGCATTTACGACCTCATTGACTACCACCTGAAGGAGTGTGTGCGTCGCGGTGTGAAGCTGCGGAAGTGCAAGAACTGCGGACGGTACTTTGTGGTGTCGGGTCACGGCGGCGCGGAGTATTGCGATCGGTCATTCAACGGCGGACGTACCTGCAAGGAAACAGGCGCGGTGCGTGTGTGGACGATCAAGCATAACGAGGACGAGCTGTTTCGGGAGTACCGCCGGGAGTACAAGAAGCGCTTTGCCCGTATC
>CAKTKM010000152.1 GCA_934569425.1 uncultured Oscillospiraceae bacterium | reverse complement strand
AGCGCGCGGGGCATATTCTTCTTGGAATCCTTCAGCTCGGTGCCGATGGAGGTGGCGCAGATCCAGCCCTCAAAGGCAAAGGCCAGAGACACGATGGCGCCGAACAGACCCTCCGTGAAAGGCATCTCGGTGACCACGTTGGAGAAGTTGAAGCTGGTCATGCCGTTGGACAGACCCACGATGGTGCCGACAACGGCCATCAGCAGCAGGGGGATCAGCTTGATCACAGTGGTGCAGATGGCGAACTTACCGGCCAGCTTGGGTGCCAGAGCGTTCATGGTGTAGGTAACGACCATAAACACGCCTGCCAGCATCATGGTGCGGCCGCCGACCACGGCGTCGTCCCAGCCCATCAGCACGCCGAAATAGCGGGCGGGCAGCCAGCTCAGCACGGACACCAGAGAGGGGTAGTAGATCACGGCCATGAACCAGCCAACATAGTAGCTGTAGGTCTTGCCGCAGGAGGCGGCAGCATAGCCCACCAGACCCTCAACGCCCTCGTGGCTCTGTGCCACCACGCCGAAGGTGCAGGCGCTGATGATCATGACAACACCCATGATGATAAACGCCAGAATACCGACAGACAGATTGCCGCCGGTCTTGGTCAGAACGGCTTCGGCTTTGAAGAACACGCCGGAACCGATGACCGTGCCAACCACCAGAGCGATGGCTACAGGCAGAGTATACCGTTTTTCCATAGTAATTTCCTTTCTCACTTTCCTAAAAACATGGCGGACAGTTTGTTTTCTTTTTAACGATCCACAGTTGTGAGTATACTATGACTTCGGAGCGGTTGCAAGTCTTAATTTCGCCCGAAAGAGAGAATTTCACCGAATGATTTTGTGTATTTTCCACAGACGTGCAGCGCCTTGAAAACAGCAAAAAATATCGCAAAAGGAAAAATATTGCCGAAAATCAATTTCGCTTGTGAAAAATATGCCAAACCCAGGCGGAAGAAGTTTCTCAAAAAGAAACATACGGAAATGATCCGCGCAGGGATCGTTTCCGTATGTTCATGCAGTGGCTTTCCGCCCTGACTGCCAATTTTCCAACACCACACAGACCACGATGATGGCCGCTCCGGTGATCCCCACCGCCGTCAGCCGTTCCCGCAGCAGCAGATAGGAGCATGCCGCCGTCAAAACAGGCTGGGTGCATTGCAGCAGGGACACCGTATAGGAGGACAGACGGGTCAGGGCAACGTTTTGCAGCACATAGGACAGACAGGTACACAGCAGCGCCAGATAGGCAACCACCAGCCAGCCGGTGCCGGTCACGCGGGTCAGCGCCGCGGTGTCGTCAAAAAGCAGCGCCGCCGCCAGACACAGAGCGCCGGTAACGGTGGTCTGCGCCGTGGCCATGGATACCGGGTCGATCCCCGGCATGACCCGCTCGGAGAGCACCAGCGCTGCTGCCAGCGACAGGGCGCACACCAGCCCCAGCACCTCGCCGGGGCCAAAGGTAAAGCGTCCGCCCTCGCCGCCGCAGCACAGCAGGTAGAGTCCCGCGATCACCGCCAGCTGAATGGGAATGACCCGCTTGGGATAGGGGCGCTTCAGCACCAGATACATCAACGCCGGGGTGAACAGCACCGGCAGGGACATGAGAAATCCCACATTGGTGGCGGTGGTGAATGGCAGCGCCAGATTGCAGCTGGCATAGGCCGCTGCCATGGCTAGACTGCACGGCAGCCACGCCTTCAGCGGCGCGGCGCGCAGTGACCGGAGGGTGTGCCGTCCGAACAGCAGCAGCATCACCACCGCCGCGCCGGAGAACCGGATCCCCAGACACCACAGCACCGTGATGCTCTCAAACCCGATCTTGGACAGAGGGTTGCCAAAGCCGTACAGCACACTCTGCAGCAGGATCAGCAGGGCGTAGGGAAGCGTATCGCCTTGCCGCTTACACATTGAACCGGAAGTAGATCATGTCGCCGTCCTTGACCACATAATCCTTGCCCTCACTGCGCAGCAGACCCTTTTCCTTGGCGGCGGCCACGCTGCCGCCGCAGGCCATCATCTCGTCAAAATTGATGGTCTCGGCGCGGATGAAGCCCCGCTCGATGTCGCTGTGGATCTTACCGGCGGCCTGCGGCGCCTTGGTACCTTTGCGGATGGTCCACGCCCGGCATTCGTCCTTGCCGTAGGTCAGGAAGGAGATCAGACCCAGCAGGTCATAGCTGCACTGGATCAGCCGGTCAAGACCGGACTTCTCGATCCCCAGATCCTCCAAAAACATGGCCCGCTCCTCGGGATCGTCCAGCTCCGCGATGTCCTGCTCCAGCTTGGCGCAGATGGGCAGCACCTGTGCGCCCTCCTTGGCGGCCAGATCACGGACAAGGCCGAAATAGCGGTTGTCCGCATAGTGGGCGAAGCCCTCCTCGTCCATGTTGGCGGCGTAAATGATGGGCTTCAGACTCAGCAGGTCGGCGGTCTCGATGATGGCGCGGTCGTCGCCGCAGTCAAAGGTGCGGGCGGACTTTCCCGCGTCCAGATGCTCCGCCAGCGCCTTGAACACCTCCGCCTCGTGCAGGAACTTCTTGTCGCCCTTGGCGGCTTTGGCAGCCTTTTCCACCCGGCGGTTCACCATTTCAAGGTCAGCCATGATCAGCTCCAGATCGATGGTCTCAATATCCCCCAGCGGATCCACCGGCACGTTCTGGCTGGCGTCGGCCACCACATGCATGATGTTCTCATCGTCGAAGCACCGTACCACATGAACGATGGCATCGGTCCTGCGGATGTTTTCCAGGAATTTGTTGCCCAGTCCTGCGCCCTGAGACGCGCCCTTCACCAGACCGGCGATGTCCACGAACTCGATCACGGCAGGGGTCTTTTTATCCGGCTCATACATCTCCGCCAGCTTGTCCAGCCGCGCATCCGGCACGGCCACCACCCCTACGTTGGGCTCAATGGTGCAGAAGGGATAGTTGGCGCTCTCCGCCCCCGCGTTAGTAATGGCGTTGAACAGCGTACTTTTGCCCACGTTGGGCAGTCCCACGATTCCTAGTTTCATCTTTTCTCACAACTCCTTTATTTTCAAGGGTTTCCAGTCTTTTGAATGGGCGCTCCGCACCATTTC
>CAKTKM010000151.1 GCA_934569425.1 uncultured Oscillospiraceae bacterium | reverse complement strand
GACACAAACAGCGCCAGCACGACGGCCATGCACGCCAGCAGCAGCGGCACCCACACAGGACTGCCCACCACCGCCAGTATAATGGCCAGCGGCGTCCAGCCGCTTTTGGGCTTCATACGGGTAGTGACCAGCTTGCCAAGCGGCATTTCCTGCAAAATGCTCTGGGCGATCTGTCCGGGGCTGCCCAGCTTGGCGGTGGCCTCCGTCTCCGTCATGCCCTCCTCCATCATATCGTCCAGCAGTTCGCTGTAATACTCCAGATTTCTCCGGCGCTCCTCCTCCGGCAGCTGCATGAGCGCGCGCTCCAGCAATTGTAAAAAATCAGCCTTGGTCATGATCCCGCAGCCCTCCTCTGATGAATTCATACATAGATTCCAATTCCTTCCAATCCTCCACAGCGGCGGACAGCTGCTGCCGTCCCTGCTCCGTCAGGTGATAAAACTTCCGCAGACGGCTGTTATGCTCCACACTGTAGACGGTCAGTGCGCCGCCGCTCTCCAGCCGCCGCAAGATGGGATACAGCGTGGATTCCGACACCTGCACGCACACGGACAGATCCTTCACGATCTTATAGCCGTAAGAATCCCCCCGCGCCAGCGCCGACAGTACGCAGGCCTCCAATAGTCCCCGCTTCATCTGTGGGTCAAGCATGTTTCATGCCCCCTTTCGCGTTATACTATACACCGCATAGTATTATGTGTCAAGAGGGATTTTGCTTTTTTCTCCCGCTTGCCATTTTCCCGGCCGTGTGCTACAATAAACTGAAAACCTTTCGCAAGCAAGGAGGCTGTACCATGACGGAGACCGTAAAGCCCCAGCTGGCGCCCCATGACCGCTGCACCGGCTGCGGTGCCTGCGCCAGCGGCTGCCCCAAAGGCGCCATTCATATGGTACGGGACAAGGAGGGCTTCCTCTATCCCCAGATCACCGACGGCTGCGTGGCCTGCGGCCACTGCGCCCACGTTTGCCCCGCCCTGAAGCAGCGGGAGGTACGCGGCGCCCCCGCCGTATTCGCCGTATGGAGCGAAGAGGAGGAGATCCGCGCCCATTCCACAGGCGGCGGTGTCTTCACTGTGCTGGCCTCCTTCGTGCTGGAGGGCGGCGGCGTGGTATTCGGCGCGGCGCTGGACGAAAAGCTTCATGTCCGCCACATGGCGGTGAAAAACAAGGAGGATCTGCGCCTTCTGCGGGGGGCAAAGCCCATCCAGAGCGAGCTGGGCGAAACCTACCAGCAGGTGCAGATGTATCTGGAGCAGCACCGCTCCGTGCTGTTCTGCGGCACCCCCTGTCAGGTGGACGGGCTGTACCGCTTTCTGGGAGAGCACCCCGAAAACCTGCTGACCTGCGACTTTGCCTGCAGCGGCGTCAGCTCCCCCGGCGTGTGGGCGCGGTTTGTGGAGTCCATGAACTATGTCAAGCGCCGCCCTGCTGTGGATGTTCACTTCTGCGATAAGCTGAAGGGGGAAAAGGAACGCCGCTTCCGTGTGTGGTTTGATGGCGGCGGCACCTTTGACGCGCCGCTGGGCAAGTGCCAGCCGGGGCGTGGCATTCTGCGGCGGCTTTTTCTGCGGCCATGCTGCTACCGCTGCGGCTATGCCGGCACCAACCGTGCCGGCGACCTGACCATGGCCGTGCCGCACCATATTGCCAAGGACTTTTTCCCCCAGCAGCAGAGATCCGGCATGTCGATCCTGCTGGTCAATTCAGTGAAGGGCGCCCACATCTTCGACCAGCTGCCCCTGAAACGGGAGTGCTTCACGCTGGAGGAGGCAGTGGCGGACAACGCCGCCCTGCGGGGCGCTGCCGCGCCGCCGCCGGACCGGCAGAAATTCTTTGACGAGCTGGATCGCCTGCCCTTCCGCAAGGTATGCGACCGTTTTCTCTCCCTGCGCCCCTATCAGAGCAAAACGGGCGGCACTCTCGCGGCATGGAAGGAGAGGCTATGGAAAAAACGCTGATGCACACCTGCTGCGCCCCCTGCTCGGTGGCCTGCATCCACCAGCTGCGCGGCGAGGGCATCGAGCCGGTGTCCTACTGGTTCAACCCCAACATCCATCCCTATCAGGAGTATAAAGCCCGCCGCGATACCCTGATGGCTTACGCCCCCACTATCGGCATGGAGCTGATCGTGCAGGAGGATTACGGCCTGCGGGCGTTCTGCCGGTCGGTGGCGGAGGACATTGACCACCGCTGCGGTCACTGCTATACCCTGCGGCTGGAGCAAACTGCCCGTTTTGCCGCCGAAAACGGCTT
Organism: uncultured Oscillospiraceae bacterium; assembly: GCA_934569425.1. GTDB lineage: Bacteria > Bacillota > Clostridia > Oscillospirales > Oscillospiraceae > Vescimonas. The sequence continues at coordinate 870 of CAKTKM010000151.1, read as the reverse complement.
TGACTGCTTTACCTCCACCCTGTTCGTCAGCCCCTATCAGCAGCACGAGCGCATGGCGGAGATCGCGGAAAAGATGGCGCAGCGCTACGGCGTCAGGTTCCTGTACCGGGACTTCCGCCCCGGCTTTCGTGCCGGGCAGCAGGAGGCGCGGGAACTGGGCTTCTATATGCAGAAATACTGCGGCTGCGTATTCAGTGAGGAGGAACGGTACCAAAAGCAGATCCAGAAGGATCTGAAAGAACCGCTGAAGCACATCGTCAGATAAAAAAAGTTCCTGTTTCCAACGGTTTATGTTCATAGGTACACAATGTGATCTATGGGGCAGGCCGGACGGTACAGGGCACGAAAAAATAAGTCGTGGGAAATTCCCTCGACTTATTTTTTGTGTTTTGATTCCAAGTTTATCTGAACGACAATGTTCCAATCGAATATATGTGTCCTGCAAAGCAGGCAACCCATACGGTTTACCAAAGGTGCCGCCGACCCTAACATCCAGTTGGAACTTTATTAGGATCCTATCAAAACACACTCCTCGCCGTTCAAATATCCAATAGCTCAATATCGTGCGTCAGCACATCCGCATATTGCAGCGCATGGCGCTTCGGTTGGCCGGACGAGGTCTCCTCCACCTGAAAGATGTGCCGGTAGACGCCCGTGATCTTCACCGGAACATTGTTCAAATGCAGCCTCGGCTGCCGGAGGGAAACATTGATGCGGATGTTGGGATCGCTCCGGTAACGCTCCGAAATGCGCTGCCGGATCTGTTGAAGCTCATAAATATCATTCATCATACCCACGCTTTCTATCACAAACCCGCCTGACTTCCATCGGGCGGGTTTGGTGTTAGTTGAAGTATTCGCTTACATCAGC
>CAKTKM010000150.1 GCA_934569425.1 uncultured Oscillospiraceae bacterium | reverse complement strand
GCGGCGTTCTCGTCGATGTGGTCGCAGGCCTCCTTCAGTGCGGCGGCCATGGACACGATGCCGGGGATGTTCTCGGTGCCGGCCCGCTTGCCCCGCTCCTGCGCGCCGCCTTCGATGAGGTTGGTCAGGGGGATGCCCTGCCGGGCATACAGCACGCCCACGCCCTTGGGACCGTGGAACTTATGGGCGGACAGGGACAGCATGTCGATATGCTGTGCCTTTACGTCGATGTGCAGGTGTCCCGCCGCCTGCACCGCGTCGGTGTGGAACAGCACGCCCTTTTCATGGCACACCGCGCCGATCTCCGGGATGGGCAGGATGGAGCCGATCTCGTTGTTGGCGTACATGATGGTCACAAGGCAGGTGTCCTCCCGGATGGCGCCGGCCACCTGCGCCGCGGTGACGGTGCCGGTGGCGCCCACGTCAAGCAGCTGGATGTCGAAGCCCTCCTTTTCCAGCTTCTTCAGGGTGTGCAGTACGGCGTGGTGCTCAAAGGCGGTGGAGATGATGTGCTTTTTTCCCTTCCGCTCGCCGATGCGGGCGGCGGAGAGAATGGCCTGGTTGTCCGCCTCGCTGCCGCCGGAGGTGAAGGTGATCTCACGGGGCTGGCAGCCCAGACAGCCGGCCACGGTCTCGCGGGCGCGCATCAGCGCCTCCGCGGCCTGCTGGCCAACGGTGTGCAGGCTGGAGGGGTTTCCGAAATAGGTTTCCATATAGGGCAGCATGGCGTCGATGGCGGTGCGGCTCATCTTGGTGGTGGCCGCGTTGTCGGCATAGATCAGCATGGCGTTCCTCCTTGTCGTATCTCATAAGGGCGGGCGTTCTGCCCACTCGTTTTGTAGGTTGATTAAAGGATAACACGTTTACCCTATCATGTCAATAGGCAATTTAGAAAAAACGGATTTTGACGATTCTCCGGCGCAAGCCCTTGACAAACCCCGCAAAACATACTATGCTACTACAACTGCGATAAAATCAAGGAGTATACCATGCGTATCCAGTTATCCGACCATTTTACCTATAAAATGCTGCTGCAGTTCGTGCTGCCGTCCATCGTGATGATGGTGTTCACCTCCATCTACGGCGTGGTGGACGGCCTGTTTGTGTCCAACTTTGTGGGGAAGACCCCCTTTGCCGCCGTCAATCTGGTGATGCCCTTCATCATGATCTTCGGCGGCATCGGCTTCATGTTCGGCACCGGCGGCAGTGCGCTGGTGGCCAAAACCATGGGCGAGGGGGATCGGGAGCGGGCGAACCGGTACTTCACCATGATGATCGCCGCCACGCTGATCTGCGGCGTCGTTATCTCCACGCTGGGCGTGATCTTCATGGAACCCATCTCCATCTTTCTGGGGGCGGACGAGGCCATGCTGCCGGACTGCGTGCTGTACGGCCGCATCGTGCTGGCCTTCAACACCGCCTTTATGCTGCAAAATGTGTTCCAGAGCTTTCTGATCGCGGCGGAGAAGCCCCGGTTGGGACTGTGGGTCACGGTGGCGGCAGGTGTTACCAACATGGCGCTGGACGCGCTGTTCATGGCGGTGTTCCACTGGGGCGTGGCCGGTGCGGCCATCGCCACCGGCATCAGCCAGATCGTAGGCGGCGTGCTGCCGCTGGTGTACTTCCTGCGTCCCAATTCCAGCCTGCTGCGGCTGACGAAGACCAGGCTGGAGCTGCGTCCCATTCTGCGCTCCAGCGGCAACGGTGCCTCGGAGCTGGTCAGCAACGTGACGGCCTCGGTGGTGAGCATGCTGTATAACTTCCAGCTGCTGCGGCTGTCGGGACAAGACGGCGTGGCGGCCTACGGTGTTCTGATGTATGTGGAGTTCATTTTTGCCGCCGTGTTCATCGGCTATGCCATCGGCTGCGCCCCCATCGTCAGCTACCATTTCGGCGCGGGGAACCGCTCGGAGCTGAAGAACCTGCTGGGCAAAAGCGTGCTGCTGATGGGGCTGGGCGGCCTGCTGATGGTGGGCGCGGCGCAGGGGCTGGCGGCTCCCATGGCGCGGCTGTTTGTGGGCTACGATGCCGGCCTGTGCGCCATGACGATCCACGCCTTCCGGATCGCAACGCTGTCGTTCCTGCTGGTGGGCTTCAACATCTTCGCCTCCTCCTTCTTCACGGCGCTGAACGACGGCGTGGTGTCGGCCATCATCTCCTTCCTGCGTACCTTCGTGTTCAAGTTGTCCGCCGTGCTGGTGCTGCCGTTCCTGTGGGGGCTGGACGGCATCTGGTGGGCGGAGGTGACGGCGGAGATCTGTGCCTTTGTCCTCGGCGTGGCGTTTCTGCTGGCCAAGCGGAAGAAATACGGATATATGTAAAAAGAGAGCCGCAAGGCTCTCTTTTTTATGAAGTTCTGGTCATTAGGCGGATTGAGGGTTGACATTTTCTTTGGTTCAGGTATAATAAAAACAAGGGTAATACTTCGCAGAGAGGTTTTAACCCGGTTTGTTTAGATTTTCTTTAATTTGCCAAGAAAACCGTCACTTGCCAGAGTGGCGGTTTTCCCATTTTATCCGGATGCTGAACACAAGTCCAAACAAGTGGAAGGTAATACTTCCTCCAAAAACAAGATGGAAGCTACGGCGGCATAGCCGCCGAGATCGCGGCTAAAAACATGCCACCGGCATGTTTTTTACGCCGACGACGCCCCGCAATGTTTATGTATTACCCTTGACAGGAAAATCCTGCGAAACAATTGTACCAGATACGTCGAATTTTGTCAACGCTCAAATGAGTATATTTGGACGATAGTTGGGCAACATCTTATCCCTTAAGGCGATGCAAAGAGGCGATGGCTGCGGAAATTGAAACGTCTGCCGCGCCGCGGGCAAAAAAGTAAGGAGGGAAGAATACTCTTCCCTCCTGACAAGGACACACGGTGACGGTTTACTTGCCGGCGGCCACGGACTTGATCTCCTTGACCTGACGGCCATTATAGGTACCGCATTCCGGACACATTCTGTGAGGCAGATGCAGCGCACCACACTTGGGGCATGCCACCAGACCGGGAGTCGCCAGCTTCCATACGGAGCTGCGTCTCTTGTTGCGTCTTTGCTTTGATACTTTTCCCTTAGGGACTGCCATGTTGACACCTCCTTGGTCTTTTAACTGCCGTGAGCAGTAGTATAATAGTTC
>CAKTKM010000149.1 GCA_934569425.1 uncultured Oscillospiraceae bacterium | reverse complement strand
GTGCAAGCCCGACGTTATCTGTATGGTGGACAACTGCTACGGCGAGTTTGTGGAGACCGACGAACCTACTAATGTCGGCGCGGACATGGCCGTGGGCAGTCTGATCAAAAACCTGGGCGGCGGCCTCGCCCCCACCGGCGGCTATATCTGCGGCCGTCAGGATCTCATCGACCGCTGCGCCTACCGTCTCACCGCCCCCGGCCTCGGCCGCGAGGTCGGTGCCAATCTGGGCGTGCTGCCCTCCTTCTATCAGGGACTGTTTCTGGCGCCCACAGTGGTGTCCGCCGCCGTCAAGGGCGCGGTCTTTGCCGCCGCCTGCTATGAAAAGCTGGGCTTCCGCGTCGTTCCCTCCTCCGGTGAGACCCGCCGTGACATCATTCAGGCGGTGGAGCTGAAAAGCCGTGCGGGCATGGTGGCCTTCTGCAAGGGTATCCAGTCCGCTGCGCCGGTGGACAGCTATGTGACGCCGGAGCCTTGGGCCATGCCCGGCTATGAGGATGAGGTCATCATGGCTGCCGGCGCTTTCATTCAGGGTGCCTCCATTGAGCTGAGCGCCGACGGTCCCATCCGCGAACCCTACGCCGTCTTCTTTCAGGGCGGCCTCACATGGTACCACGCCAAGCTGGGTATCCTCATGAGCCTGCAAAACATGCTGGCCGCGGGACTGATCGAGCTATAAAAATAAGACCGGCAAAGCCGGTCTTATTTTTGTGCTTTTCCTTACTCCGCCGTACCGGTCACGATACCGTACATGGCTACCAGCAGTTCTTCCGCCGCATTTTCCGTCATGGCAAGGCTGTAGCTGACGCCATCCGCGTGCCACAGCGCAATACCCTGCCCCTCATCGGTGAAATAGCAGGTATACGGCGTATCCTCGGAATCGTTGGTGGTCTTGTCCCATTCATAGTTCATGCCGGAAATATCCTGTATCGTCTGGGTCTTCTGCCCCCGATAGGTATATTCCTGCCCCTGATAGACAAACGTCACCTGCGCCAGCGGCTCGTTGTCGCTGTCGATATAGCTGTAAGCGATCTCCACCGCCGTGACCGGCACATTCAGCGTCAGCCCGGTCTTCTCCGTCAGCTCCTCGGTGGTACAGGTATGCACCGGATTGGGGATCTGGTTCTTGTCCCCCTTATCCTCCGCCTTTTTCACCGTGCAGGCCGTCAGTGCCAGCACGCAGCAGACCGCCAATACGATCATGAATCCTTTTTTCATATTGGAAAACTTCCTTTCTTTTGGAATGCTGCTTATAAGACGCGCCATTTCCGCAAAAGGTTCCCGGAACGCAATAGTTCTCTCACATCAGCTCCGCGAAACGGTGCGGCTGTTCCTCTCCTGCCAGCACGCGGCAGGCTCCGGCGGCCAGTGCCTCCATCTCAAACTCTCCGGCCATGACCTCCACCGGAGCAATAAAGCGCAGCTTCCTTGTCAGATACTCCGCCACATATTGGGAGTGTACCACACCGCCGGTCAGGATGATCCGGTCGATCTGTCCGTCAGCGGCGGCGGCCAGCGCGCCGATGGACTTGGCGGCGGTATACAGCATGGCGTCGTATACCAGCTTGGCTCTTTCATCCCCCGCGGCAATACGCTGCTCCACCTCGCGGGCGTCGCTGGTGCCGAGATGTGCCTTCAAACCGCCCGCTCCACGGACGAACTTCATCAACTCTTTTTCCGTGTATTCCCCGGAGAAGCACAGATGGATCAGGCTCTGGCAATCCTCGCCGCCGCTGCGTTCCGGGGCGAACATGATCTCGTCATCCCGAACGCCGTCCACCATCTTTCCGCCGATGAACAGCCGCGCCGAAGCGCCGCCGCCCAGATGCAGCACGATAAAACGGCACTCCTCCAGCGGCTTGTGCATCACCTCGTTGGCGCAGCGGATGGCCATAGCGCGGCAGTTCAGCGCGTGACCCAGCATCCACCGGTTCAGCATGGGCATACCGGTGATGCGTGTGACCGGCGTCATTTCATCCACCGCCACGGGATCATACACATAGGCGGGGATCCCCTGCTTTTCCGCGATCTGCAAGGCGATCACGCACCCAAGGTTCGATGCGTGGGCGCCCTGCTGAACGCCATACATAAAATCACACATCTGCTTGTCCACCAGAAAGGCGCCGGAGGGACAGGGCGGCAGCTGGCCGCCGCGGGCGCACACTGCGTGCAGCGTTCCGAGATCGATCTCTCGCTCCGCCACGGCCTTTTCCACCAGCGCACGGCGGTAATCCACCTGATCCATTATCGCGACAAAGGACGCCAGCTCCCCTGCGCTGTGGCGCAGCGTTTCCTGAAACAGGCACTTCTCCCCCTCAAATACACCCACCTTGGTGGAGGTAGAACCGGGATTGATGACAAGTACGCGGTAATTCATTGGTCAATTCTCCTTTGTGATGATTATTGGCCGGTCATGGTCTTCATGACCTGAAATTCCTCCTGATTCAGCGTCTTCATCATAGCCAGACCCTCGTCAATATCCAGATCCGTCACCTGATCGCTGTGCAGCACGATGACCCGGTTGGTACCGCCGTCGGCCAGCACCCGCACCGCCTCATAGCCCATCCGGGTGGCAATGACGCGATCCTTGGCGGTGGGGCAGCCACCCCGCTGGATGTGTCCGAGAATGGTGACGCGGGGATCCAGCCCCAGCTCGCTACGGATCTGTTCGCCCACCTTCATGCCGCTGACGCAGCCCTCGGCTACCACGATCATGAAATTGGTCTTCCCCAGCAGCCGTGCCTGACGGATCTTTTCCGCCACATGCGCTTCAAAATCATACTCGGTTTCCGGCACCAGTACCGCCGTGGCACCCACGGCCAGTCCCACATACAACGCCAGATACCCGGCACGGCGACCCATGACCTCCACCACGGAGCAGCGCTCGTGGGACTGCATGGTGTCCCGCAGCTTGTCGATGCATTCCACCGCCGTGTTGGCGGCGGTGTCAAACCCGATCGTGTAATCGGTGCAGACAATATCGTTATCAATGGTACCGGGGATCCCCACCACGGAGACGCCCCACTTGCTCAGATCCTGCGCACCCCGGAAGGTACCGTCGCCGCCAATGGCCACAATGCCGTCCAATCCCAGCAGCTTGCAGGTATTGAACGCCTTTTCCTGACCCTCCTTGGTGCGGAATTCCTCGCTGCGGGCGGTATACAGCAT
>CAKTKM010000148.1 GCA_934569425.1 uncultured Oscillospiraceae bacterium | reverse complement strand
ATGGCGCAAATATGGAAAAACACCACCCGGTCGGGTGGTGTTTTTCTGTGTATAAATTCTACTGTAAATACTCGCGAAACGTTACTTCCTTTTTTTTGCCAAGCGTGCTACAATAATCACAATAACTAGCAATAGAAGGTAGGAGGGTAGAGTATGGATCGAATCAAAGGTAAGCTTGGATTTGGCTATATGCGGCTGCCGATGCGGGATGCCGAGGTGGATATAGAAGAGACCTGCCGCATGGTAGACGCCTTCTTGGACGCGGGTTTTAATTATTTTGACACTGCCCACGGTTATCTGGACGGAAAGAGTGAGCAAGCGCTGAAAACCTGTCTGACGGATCGGCATCCCCGTGACCGCTATATCCTGACAGATAAGCTAACAGATGCCTATTTCAAGACCAATGCGGAAATACGACCTTTTTTTGAGAACCAACTGGCCATTTGCGGCGTAGACTATTTCGATTTTTACTTGATGCACTCTCAGAACAAAAAAACATATCCGCGTTTTAAGGCGTGTCAGGCCTATGAAACAGCTTTTGCCCTGAAGGCGGAGGGAAAGATACGTCATGTAGGGATCTCTTTCCATGACACGGCGGACTATCTCCAGCAGATTTTGACCGAGTATCCCCAGATCGAGGTGGTGCAGCTTCAATTCAACTATCTGGATTACGAAGATTCCGTTGTGCAGAGCCGAAAGTGCTATGAGGTTTGCCGTAAGTTTGGCAAGCCGGTGTTTGTCATGGAGCCGGTGAAGGGCGGCAATCTGGCAAGACTGCCGGAGACGGCGGCCACGGTGCTGCGTGACCTGAACGGCGGCAGCGCAGCCAGCTACGCCATTCGTTTTGCGGCAAGCTTTCCGGGGATCGCCGTGGTGTTGTCCGGCATGAGCGACATGGCGCAGATGCGGGACAATATCGAGTTTATGCGGAACTTTACGCCGCTGAACGATGTCGAGTTGGCGGCCATTGAACGGGTGCGGGAGATTTTCCACGGGATGCGCCTGATTCCTTGCACCGCCTGCCGCTACTGTGTGGCGGGCTGCCCGGTACATATTGCCATTCCCGATCTGTTTGCCGCCATGAACGCCAAGCAGCTGTACCATCAGGATTGGAACGCCGATTTTTACTATAACACGGTGCATACTGCCCCCGGGCGCAAGGCCTCGGATTGCGTGAAATGCGGGCGGTGTGAAACGGTCTGTCCCCAGCACCTGCCGATCCGTCAGTTGTTGATGGATGTGGCCGAGGAGTTTGACCAATCCCGTGACAAGGTCTAAGAAAACAGGAGAGAACGCGATGAAAAAGATTCTTGCCCTGCTGTTGGCCTGTTTGCTGCCGGTGCTGACGGCCTGCGGTGCGGAGAGCGATGCCCCCGCCGGCAATGGTGGGACCAAGGTACTGACGGCGGAAGAACTTCCGGAGAGCTGCCGCCGTTGGTTTGATATTGCGGCTGTCAGCGGTGCGGCAGAAGGGGACAGCAAATTGCCTACTGCGGAGAATGGCCAGGACAGTACCAGTGATATTTTCGGGGTTCATATGCCGGATGGCAGCTATGTGGATCTGATCCTGCAGTCCTATCAGACCGAAGGCGTAACACTGAAGGATTTCTCCAACGGTGGCGCCAGGGTGGAGAGCAGCGAAGGGCGTCTTGCGTGGGACGGTGAGGTCTATGACGCGTTTACCATTCGTGCGGAGGATTGCGCCGTACCCAATCTGATGCCGGTTTCCGGTGGACTGCTGCGGCTGGATATTTCCGGCGACTGCACCATAAATGGCGGCGGAGAGCCATGTTTTGTGGGCTTTGACTGTGTACTGATCACCGGTGATGGAACCCTGACCTTTGAGACGCTGGGCATTTCCTGTGGCGGCGACCGGTTCAATCTGCCCGCCCTGATGGTGGACGGCGATGTGACGGTGATCTGCCCGGATCTGGAGCTGCACAACAACGGCAGTGTGCCGGTTTACGCGCAGCTGGGCGGCAGCGTGTATACGGATCGTATGGAGACACAGGGACAGCTGTTGGCGGCGGATGGCCTGCTGCTGGCGCGGCAGGTAAACGGCGCGGCAGGCGGTACCTTTCAGGGTGGTGTGGCGCTGCTGGACGAATATGACGGCGCCGCGGCCGAGATCGTGCTCAGTGGAGGCGCGGTATACCTGAACGGCGCGTTTCCGGCAGGCACGGTCATCGAGGGCGGCGCAGGCGCGCTGTCGGCAGCCGGCCTCGGCAGCCTGACCGTCCACACCTATGACGCGGTGCTGCGAAGCATCGAGACCGATGGCAGCGCCTATTATCAGACGGCGTTCAGTGAGGACTGGGCGCCGGAGGATGGCGGCAGCGTTGTATGGAATAGCCTCTGTGCGGAGCAGGTGGAGTCCTTGTGTTGGTTTGGCGGCACATTGGAGCTGACCGGCGCCGCGCTGACGGAGCTGCTGCCGTGGGGGGCGCTGCACCTTGAGCTGACAGGTGAGAACAGTGTATCCGGTGAGCTGGGCGGCACGAGTCTGCTGCTGACCGGCTCCGGTAGCCTGACGGCTAATAAGGCAGGTCTCTGGGGTTGGGGCGCGGTGACCCGGCCTGTGTTGGTCATCCGTGACGGCGCAAGTCTGACCGTTACCGGCGGCGAAGAGTTAAGCATGGGCAGCAACGCGGAGCAGGAGGGACTTTTGCTGGTGGAGGACGGCACGCTGGAGTGTTCTGCCCTGTGGCTGCAAAACGCGGCGCTGGTGGTGCGAGGCGGCACAGTGCATGTTTCCGGCGATTGCAGCATCGAGATGGGCAGTGTTACCGTGGAGGGCGGTACGCTGATCCTGGATAACGGCCTGTGGCTGGGCGAGGGGGACGTGACACTTACCGGCGGCCGGATCGTGACGCCCAGCGGCGAGGAGGGGCTGTGTCTGGATAAGGGCAAGCTCCACCTTGACGGCGGCACGGTCGAAATGGAGGGATGCGCGACTGCGGCGGCATAGCCGTGAACCTCCGTTTTGTACGATGTTGCTAACAATACCACTTGTATTTTGTCACTTTTTACAAAATCAGCGTCAAATTGGGAAAATCACTTGCAATTTTCCCGTAAAGTGCTAAACTAAGCATGCGACACAACAAAAATCCATGGAATTTTGTGCATTTCCCATGGGAAATGCACAATTCGAGTGTCCTGCTTTTGGGCATGACGGCTGCGGTGCGCGCTGCG